>JAISGH010000068.1 GCA_031263185.1 Prevotellaceae bacterium
TTTCCAGTAATTTCTGGCACCGTCTTGCGTGGGTTGGTCAGTTAAAATACCGACAACATCCACTACTGAAAAATACCATTCTTCCTCGTCTTCGTTCCATGCGGTACGCACCCGCTTTGCTTCAAATAGCTTTACAGTCGTTTTATCGTCCATGTTTTTTTATTGGCTATGCTCCTTTCGGAACAGGTTTTACCTAAAAATCTTCCGCAAAGGCACTCATTTTTTACTTACCCGCACAACTCGCTATGAACAGTAAAAATATTGAGGCTTTTCATTTGTGGAGTTCTTTTCCGAAACAGGTTATGCTCGTTGAAAAAACCGGACAATAAGCCCTTTGCTTAATGGCATTGACCGCAGGTGGGGCGCTATTTTCTAAAAAGAAGCAGCTTCGCTCAACAAAAAAATCATACAAAAAAAGTATAGCTGATGTAGCCATCTAAAAAATTATGGTACGCCTCCATGCTTTTAAGAAAAAAACACTACCTTTACGCACTTTTTACTCATTCAAAAAAATGTACGCGCTATGCAAAATAAAACGCTGCCCATAAAAATAGGCAACTATCTATATGACAGATATTTTTGTCTATACAAAAGGCTTTACGTTGCCATGAAAAAGCTGCGGGACGCTGCCGAAATTAAGCTCCTGAAAATTTCCATCACGTCCGGCGGTGTGGCGCTGGGCATAGGCGCCAACATTAGGCTTCTTTTCCTGCATACTGAGACAATGCGTTGGCGGCAAAAAGTACATACCAAGCTGAAGCAGCTGTACTTTTTTGCTTAACTCGTAATTTTCAATCGGATAACAATAACAATAACAAAACAATAACAATATTAATACTATACTATAACGTAACAAATATCATTCTATAGAAAGCGTTAGCTTTTATTCTTGCTTCTGAAACTTAGGAAAACTTCATTGGTGCGAAGGATAAGTAGTTCACGCTCACGCTGGCAACGGCGTGGGCTTACTTATTTGCACCCGCGGTATCCTAAGACCTCAGAAGCAGGTAGGTTAATAGTCCCACGCTTTTTATTTTTTAGTTCTCATTTTGGGATTGAGTGAGGAAAAATAATTTTATGTATGTTTGCGTGGAAAAAATGATGCTGTTTTATACGGTAAAGCGCTTTTCAAATGCTTTACGGACAAAAAATTCTAAAATTTTTACGAATAAACCCCAGGAACAGCCTCAAGCTACCCTGCTATTCTGCGAAGGAGCCAAGCGCTACGGAAAAAAGGATTACACGAAGGCTGTCAGCTTGCTCCGGCAGGCAGGCAAAGATGGCCACGCGGGAGCGCAGTTTCTTCTAAGCGAGTGCTACTACATGGGGTATGGCGTTAAAGAAAACCCCAAGCAGGCATTTTTCTGGATGAAGAAAGCGGCGGTACAGGGGGATGAAATAGCGCAGTCGAGGCTGGGTAAGATGTACGAGCTGGGCGAAGGTGTGCCCGAAAATTTCAGGCTGGCTGCCTACTGGTACAAGAAGGCAGCCCGACAGGGCGTTGCGCACGCGCAGTGGCACCTGGGGCTGTGCTATGAGTACGGAAAAGGCGTGCTGCTGAGCGACCGCGCAGCGCTAAGCTGGTACAGGAAAGCCGCGCTGGCGGGCAACGAGGGCGCTCAGTACTCGCTGGCCGCCGCGTACTACTTTGGCATGGAGGACATCCTGAAAAGCGATGCAAATACGGCGCTGTTCTGGTACGAAAAGGTAGCCGGCAACGAAGATGCCGACGAAGCGAGAAAAGACTTCGCCGTAAGCATGGTGCAAAGGCTAAAAGAGAAGGGGCACACCGCCCGAAAAAAGAGCTGAAGCCCGCTTTTCAGCCCCCCACCGCTCGCTGCCTTATCCTCCTGATAAAAACGGGAAAAGTTGTAGACAGTATAATTCCCTTGATAAGGGTAGAGATGCACATTGCCCACCACACGCCCTGCAGCCCCATGTAGCGCGACAGCACAATGGCCATCGGGATGCGCAGGGCGTTGAACGTAATGCTAATGATAGCCGGATAGTAGCTCCGCCCCAGCCCGTTGAAAGCGCCGCTCGCGGCAATCTCGGCGCACAAAAACATTTGCGATATGCCGAAAACGTACAGGTAGCGCCCTCCCTCCTCGATCACAACGCTATCATTTGGGATAAACAGCCCAAAAATTTCTCGCCCAAACAGCATAAAGCATGCGCCCACCAGCGCGCCGTAAATGGATACAACGCTTATTCCGGCAGCAAAGCTCCGGGTTACGCGCCCCAGCTTCCATGCGCCGTAGTTCTGCCCTATGTACGCCCCCAGCGCCGTCGAAACGCCGTTGGCCGTAATCCACGAGAGCGATTCTATTTGCGACCCTGCGCCCTGCACCGCCACCCCTACATGCCCCCCTACCGACGCGGAAATGGTGGACAGCACCATGGAGAACGACGCAAACAGCGCGCTTTGCAGCGACGCCGGAGCGCCTACCTTGAGCAGCTGTAGCGAAAGGCTGCGCTTAACAGGCGTGAAAAACCGGAAGCCGGCAATGGGAGTCGTGGACGGACGCAAGAGCAGCGTTACGAAAATGAGGAACTCCACCATCAGCGACACGCCGGTGGCAATGGCTGCGCCCCGAACGCCCAGCGCGGGAAAAAAACCAATGCCGAAAATAAGAAACGGGTCAAGCACAATGTTGATGATAATGGCGATGGAGCTTACAATAAACGGAGTGCGGCTATTGCCTGTAGCGTTGTATATGCCCGAAAAGGTGGGAGCACAAAACCAAAAGGGCATGCAGTACGCCATAATCTTTACGTAATCTATGCACTGCTCGCCTATCTCCGCCTCCAAGCCAAAGAGCCCAACGATACTTCGCATAAACGTGAGCTGAAAGGCAAGCGTAACCAGCGATATGGCAACCGACATGGTAACGGAGTGCGTCGCCAGCTGCCGCGCCGCTACCAGCTTTCGCTGACCGATAGCCTGCGCAATGCACACCTCTGCCCCCACCTTGGTAATGTGGGCAATAGAATAGGTAATCCACGAAATGAAGCCTGCAATGGAAACGGCTGCAACTGCCTTGCTGTCCAACCGACCTACCCAGAATATGTCGGCAAAGTTGTAGGCCAGCTGCGCCAAGCCGGTGCCCATGATGGGCAGGGCCAGCGACATGAGCTGAGGAAGTATTTTACCTTGAGTGAAGTTTTTCATTATCCCTAAAGCCCCGCAAATATTTGTAGGTGCGGGGGTGCAAAGGTAAACATTTTTCCCGTCCAACAAAGCCTTCCGTACATCACGGCATAGCCCACGCCCCCCAATCGCTATAGCCAATTTATTTCTCAACAAATTACCCTGCTGCTTGGCGGCTGAAAACGGCTTTAGTAGCTGCCCAATTTTGAACTGCCTTGAAAAAGCGAGCCCCCCCACGTCCCGCTTTTCTTTTTCCGTCAGAATGCTTGTTAATTCGCTTAAATTACCTATTTTTGTGCTCATAAGTGGTGATAGTTTTTATTACTTGTTTTGTATTGTAACTATCACAAATATAGTGAGATACAGGATTTTTTTGACAGCAAACCAAGCTGGGATTTCGGCTACACGGGAAGCTATAAGACGTTTTATGCGCCGACAACCGGCACGTATAAATTAGAGGCGTGGGGTGCGTAGGGCGGGAGTGGCGGTTACTACGGCGGCGAGGCTGGCGGAGCTTTGACGACTCCTGACAGCGGAGCTATACCGGTCTCGACTGAAAGAAGAGCTGGCGGCGGCGGCTCGTCATTTATCAGCAGCATGACCAGCTGCGTGGCTATTGACCCTACGGACATCGCCAACCCACCTAAACCTAAACAGGATGCGGGCGGGAATACCACCGCGCTAAGCTACAGCATCTCCGTCTTCGGCGCAAGCGTTACGTGGAGCGATGGCGACGAAATAATCTTTACCAGCTGCTCGATGGTAGACGGCGCCGGCTACGAGTGGAGCACGGGTGCAAAAGGTGCCCTTACCAAAAAGCCCAACCCCGCGGGCGGCACCATGACCGGCAACTCCGGCCACGGCTACGCCCGGATAACGCTCAGTCCTTAGTCTTGCAGCTTTGCGCACAGAAACTCGCGGTTGAGGCGGGCAATGTGGGCAATGGAAATGCTTTTTGGGCACTCGGCTTCGCAGGCTTGCGTGTTGGTGCACGAGCCAAATCCCAGCTCGTCCATTTTGGCAACCATCGCCTTTGCGCGGCGGGCTGCCTCCACTCTGCCCTGCGGCAAAAGCGCCAGCGAGCTCACGCGCGCAGCAACAAACAGCATCGCCGAGCTGTTTTTGCACGTGGCCACGCATGCTCCGCAGCCCACGCACGCCGCGGCGTCCATGCTTTCGTCGGCTTTGGGTTTGGGGATGGGAATGGCGTTGCCGTCGGGTACGCCGCCGGTGTTGACGGAGATAAATCCGCCGGCCTGCAAAATCTTGTCGAACGCGCCGCGATCTACCACCAAATCCTTTACCACAGGGAAGCCACGGCTGCGCCACGGCTCAACGGTAATAACGTCGCCATCTTTGAACTTGCGCATGTGCAGCTGGCAGGTGGTAACATCGTCGTCGGGGCCGTGCGCGCGGCCGTTGATGTAGAGCGAGCACATGCCGCAAATACCTTCGCGGCAATCGTGGTCAAAGGTAATGGGGCCGCGGCAGCCCTTGCTGCAGGCAACAGCCTCTTTCTTTTCGCGTATCAGCTGCTCGTTAAGAATGTCCATCATCTCCAAAAATGAAGAATCCGGCGAAATATCGGACACCTTGTACGTCTCAAAGTGCCCTTTTGCTTTTGCGTTTTCTTGACGCCAAACTTTTAGTGTAAGATTCATAGCGATTTCTATAGTTGGGTTACTCTTTTTATTTCAACCTGCAAACATACATGAAAATCCTTAGATTTACAAGCGTGCGCACAAAAAGGCTAAATCTTTTTTTGAGGCGCTATGAAGATGGTTAGCGTGCCAAAAATGATTTTGTTACAGCGGCGAGGAACGCTTGCGCCGTCCTGTAGGGACGAGATATTGGTAGAAATGCTGCCCCCCCGCCTCTCCCCCGTCCCGTAGAGCCTGCCCCGAGCGTAGTCGAGGGGGACGAGATATTGGTTAACAGCATGTTATCATTTATTTTTACCCATATTCCGTCCCGCTGGGACGGGGCGTGGTGGGGATAACCGATTTTCTACCCATATTCCGTGTGCTGCCCCGTGCTGCGCTGCGCTTGCACGGGGTTATCCACCTTCAAGGCCGACGGCCTTGCGCATACGATGTGCTTTTTTCTCTCTTCGTACCAAACGAGAGAGGTTTGCGCGTTGCTGCTGTAGATGCCGTAGGCATCTAATGTGGATAACCCGTGCAAGCGCAGCGCAGCACGGGGTAAATGACGACATCCGCGATAGCAGAGCTGCGTAGCAGCTCAACTATCACAGCAGGCAAACAAAGCGGTTCGCTGTAGAGACGGGGCGCGCCCCGTCTCCTACGCAGGTGGGAGATTAGGTTTGCCTGCTACGCAGGCA
>JAISGH010000055.1 GCA_031263185.1 Prevotellaceae bacterium
TTCCGTAAAACTTGCTGCTTTTCAAAAAAGTTGTTTAACCATTTGAAAGCTTTCAATCTCGCTTTCTTTTACATCAATTTCGGCTTTGTCTGAGTTAGCATACTTTGGAGAACACCTCCAATTTCCCAACAAAAGCCTCTACCAGCTTGCCGCTTTTGACATGCTGTATCAGCGTGGAGAGCCGGAGCAAGCATTGCCTCGCTTGGCGCAGGCGGTTAAGCTATCCCCTGCTCTGCTGGATAGCCCGTACTTGAAAAATATTTTGTCAAAAGATTCTTCGCTAAGCGAATCGCTCAAAAGCAACCTACTACATGATATTTCCGCTGAAAAATCCGCTGAGCAATCCGCTGTAGACCCGATTTTTTTGGCCAGAAGCGGAAAAATACTTTTATCTTTCGCTCGGAAAGAGGAAGCAGAGCAGCGCCTTGAAAAAGCAATTCTGCTGTTGCCCAACTTAGCGTACCCCTACTACTATCTGAGCCGGATAAAAAACAGCCAAAATCATTCGAAACAAAGTAAAATTTATCTAAAACAATTTGTACTTTTGTATTTCAACGCTTTGTCAAAAGATATGATTGATAGAACAATTTACTCCGGCGAAATCGAAAAACTACTTTCGAGCAAGAACCATTTTACAGATAATTCCTATACCGCTAAATTTCAAAGTTGGTACCATACAGTAAGCATTATGAATCAATTTACCCCGTAAACAGGCTAAAAAATGAAAAAATTATTTTGTATTTTATCAATGGCGGCTGTTGCCGCGCAATCGTGCAGTACGCTGGAAAACATCAAAGGCAGCAAAAATATCGTTAGCCGGGAAGTTGACATTTCGGATTACGCCGAAATATATTTCTCCGTTCCCTGCGAGGTAGTTTACCTGCAAACGCCGGACAAAGCGCCCTACCTGCAAATCGCTACGGACGAAAACATTCTTCCGCTGCTGGAAATTGAGGTAACAGGGAACCGCTTGAGCGTCAAATGCAGCAAGCAAAATACAAATCTCAAACCGTCCCAGCTGACCATCCATACCAGCTCTTCGCGCTTGAGCAGAGTAGAAGTAGCTGGCTGGGGAAAAGTACATCTGAAGGAAAAAGTCAAACCCAGCGATATGAGCATTAGCCTTGCCGGTTGGGGAGAAGTAGCTTCGGATGACTTATCCTGCGAAAAGATACGCTTGGTCATTTCCGGATCGGGAAAGGTAGAGCTAAAGGGTACCGGCAACGAAGTTTCCTGTAAAATAGACGGCTCGGGGAATATTGACCTTTCCGCTTATCCTGCCCAAAATGTGGATTGTCGGATATCAGGCTCGGGTAATGTGCTTGCTTACGCAAAGGATAAATTAACGGCACAAATAGCCGGATCGGGGAAGATCAGGTACAAGGGGAATCCACCGGTAACCGATATTCAAGTAGCAGGATCGGGGACTGTCAAGTCAATAAAGTAAAGCCATAGTTTGATGAAAAGCCTTCATTTCCTGCTCGCCGTTCTCTGCTGCCCGCTTCTGCTCACGCTGTGCTTGGGAGAGGTCAACGCTCAGGAGCGCCCGCTCACGCTCGAAGAAGCGTTTACGCTTGCCGAAGCGCACTCTCTGGACGCTTCCATTGCGCGAACGCAGTTCCTGAGCGCCGTGCTGCAATACCGGAACTACAAGGCCGAGCTGCTGCCGAATGTGGTACTGGAGGGAAACTTGCCCAGCTTGAACCGCTCGCTGAGCTCCTACCAAAAGGAAGACGGGTCGTATGGCTTTGTGAAAAATAACATGCTGACCGAAGAGCTCTCGCTGTCGATACAGCAGAATATTCCCTTTACGGGCGGAACGTTTACCGTTCAGTCGCAGCTGCAGCGCATTGACCAGCTGGGCAACCATACCACAGGATACATGAGCGTTCCGCTGTCCGCTACCTTGCAGCAACCCTTGTTTCATGCCAAAACGCTGAAGTGGGCAATGCGCATTGAGCCGGAAAAATACAGGGAAGCTTTGAAGCAGTATCAGGTAAACAAGGAGGCAATCTACCTGAACGTGATTAGCGGCTACTTTGATTTGCTTTTGGCAATGGCCAACCTGAACATAGCGAAGATTAACTCCGGCAACGCCGTAAAGCTGCTCGACATAGCCCAGGGGAAAAGAAATATCGGGCTGATTTCGCAAAACGAAGTGTACCAGCTCGAGCTGGGAAGAATCAACGCCGAGGCCGACGTTATTTCCGCCCGGCAAGCCTACGACGACAAAATGCTTACGCTCCGCAACTACCTGCGCATGGACAGCAACGATACATTCATCCCCGTAACGCCCCAGGGAGTCCGCTACCCGGATATAACGCTGGAGCAGGTGATGGAGCTGGCATACAAAAATAACCCTGTAGTCCACAACGTGAACCAGAGAATTCTGGAAGCGCAGCGGCGCATAGACCAGGCCAAAGCCGACCGCGGATTCAGGGCAGACCTGTTTGCCTCATTGGGCAACACGGGCAGCGACCTGGATTTTCCCAACTCGTACAGAAACCTGCAAAATCGCGAGATGCTCAGCCTGGGCGTGCGAGTACCCATCCTGGACTGGGGAAAGGGTAGGGGCGGCGTTAAGCTGGCCGAATCAGAGAAGGAAGTCGTAGCGCAGCAAACGGAGCAAACCCTCCTGAATTTTAACCGGAACATTACGCTTTCCGTATCGCAGCTCCGCAATCAGGCGCAGCTGGTTAACCTGGCGCAGTATGCCGATTCCATTGCGCAGCTGCGCTACGAAACGGCCTTTCAAACGTTTGTTATGGGGAGCATCAACGTGCTGGACATTAACGCCGCGCAAATAGACAGGGACAACGCCCGGCGAAAATACATCAACGAGCTGTACCTGTCGTGGCTGTGCTACTACAACCTCCGGCAAATTACGCTCTTCGATTTTATCAGCAATACAAACATTGTGCACCTATCCGGTAACGAGTAATATTTTACAGCTATGGACAGAAAAATAGACGCAAAAATAATCCGGCAGCGCAAAGTAAAAGCCGCCGCAACGATATTCATCACCGCGGTGGCGCTTGTTGCCGCTTTTATGCTGCTCGTGCGCGTCTTTCGGTCGGGCGTATCCGCCGCCGACGTGTATACCTCAACGGTTGGCAGGGGGGCTATCGAAATATCCGTACCGGCAACGGGCAAAGTCATTCCGCTTTCGGAGGAAATCATCATTTCGCCGGTATCCACCAAAATCGTAGAGGTGTACAGAAAGGCCGGCGATGCGGTGAAGGAGGGCGATGTCATTCTAAAGCTGGACCTGATTACCATCCATACGGAAATCGAAAAGCAGGACAACGAGCTGAAAATGAAGCAGTACAAGCTGGAGCAGGAGAACATTACCTCCCAAAGTACGCTTTCTGATCTTGAGATGGAGATTGAAATATCCGAGATGCAAATCAAGCGCATGGAGGCGCAGCTCAAAAACGAGCGCTTTCTGGACAGCATCGGCGCCGGTACGCTGGACAAAATCCGGAAGGCAGAGCTGGACTTTGCCGTTGACCGCTTGAAGCTCGAGCAGCTGAGGCGCAAGTACGAAAATCAGCAGCGCATGATGGAATCTAACGCTAAGGTGCTGGAGCTGGACTACTCCATTGCCCGAAAAAACGCCATGCTGAAAAACAAAATCATGGCGGAGGCGCAGGTGCTTTCGCCGCGCACGGCCACGCTCACATGGGTCAACGACCAGGTTGGCGCAAAAATTGCCGACGGCGAGCAGCTGGCCGTCATATCAGACCTTTCGCGCTACAAGGTGGAGGCCGAAGCGTCGGAAAGCTACGGCAACCGGGTGCTTTCCGGCAGCAACGTGCTCATCAAAACGGCAGGAGCGGAGCTGCGCGGGAAAGTCGGAAACGTAGTGCCTTCCGTCAGGAACGGCATCATCGTTTTCACCGTTTTTCTGGATGACAACCGGCATGAGCTGCTGCGCTCCGGCCTGAAAGTGGACGCGTACGTTATCCACGCCGTGCAGGAGGACGTGCTGCGCATAGCAAACCGCTCCTACTACACCGGCGCCGGCGAGTACGACCTCTGGGTAGTGCGCGACGGTGAGGCCGTAAAGCGGAAAGTGGCGCTTGGCGAAAGCAGCTACAGCTACGTCGAAGTGAAGGACGGGCTTAGCGAAGGCGAAGTTGTGATTACCTCCGACATGAGCCGGCATACGGACAAAAACAGGCTGAAATTTAGAGATTGATAAAATGCAGAATGTAAAATGCAAAATGATTTTGGATTTAGGAGCTGTTCACGACATGGCAACGGTGGAAATCAACGGCGTAGAGGTGGGTGTGCTATGGTTTCCGCCTTTCCAAGTAGACATTACCGCCTACGTAAAAGCGGGAACAAATTCGCTCAAAATCAGCGTAACCAATACCTGGGCCAACCGCTTAATCGGCGACGAGCAGTATCCCGCCGACTTTGAGTGGGGAACAGACCGCGGCAAGGAGGGCCGCGCCATGAAAGCTTTCCCCGAATGGTTTTTGCGCAGCGAGCCGCGCACGGAACCGCGCCGCAAAACCTTCAACCTGTGGTATTACTACCGCAAAAATTCGGAGCTACGACCTGCGGGGTTGCTGGGGCCGGTGATAGTGGAAATGTAAAATGTAAAAATGAAAATCTATTGGTGTGAGGCTGTGCTGCGTACGAAAAACATCGACGATTTATAGTTTATGAAAGAATTTTTCGTACATTTCCCCTATAAATTTTGAAACCCATTTTTATGCGTTTGTGTGTAAAATGAGATTTTTATGCTAACTTTGCAAAGAAAAATTCAAATAATCCCAAAATGTCTATTAGCACATTCATTGATTTCTTTAGCACACAGATGGCACAGATTTTTAGGATTTTCGCAGGTAAATTCCTATCTGTGTTCATCTTTTAAATCTGTGTCATCTGTGTGCCCAATTAGCGCTTCAAGAAACATACATACCGGCACGTCAGCGTACAAATATAATTTCTTAATGGAGTTATTGAGAAATTTCAACTACAAAAAAATAATCGGATTATGGATAAGCAACCTAAAAAGCTGCCTGCGGGCATACAAACATTTGAGACAATAATTGAAGGCGGTTTTATTTACGTAGATAAAACCCGGATGCTGGTTGACTTAGTTGAGAAAGGGAACGTATATTTTCTGGCTCGCCCCCGTCGTTTTGGCAAGTCGCTCACGCTCTCTACATTAGAGGCGATGTTTCAGGGCAGAAAAGAGCTTTTCAAAGGGCTGTATGCCGAAGAGTGGCTCAATCGCCCCAACTTCAAGCCAAGCCCGGTTATTCGGTTGAGCATGAATAAGGTGACTACAAAACAGGGGCTTGACATGCTAAACAATTCACTTATCAAACTCCTGAAAGATACGGCTTTGCTGTTAGATGTCAATATTTCGGACAGCTTGTCGGCTGGTGATTTGTTCAGCAACCTAATTATCAATTTATATAAAAAATACAATGAAAAAGTTGTAATTTTAATTGACGAGTACGACAAGCCTTACATCGACTACATTGACGATCTCGCTGAAGCGGAAGAAGTTAGAAATATACTTGCAAACCTTTATGTACAGGTGAAAGCAAACGACGAGTATATCCGTTTCGTTTTACTCACAGGCATTTCTAAGTTTGCCAAGCTCGGCGTTTTCTCGAAGCTCAACAACCTGACCGATATTTCTTTGCACAACGATTATGCTGCCTTGTGCGGGATTACCCACGAGGAGCTGCTGCAAAACTTTCCCGACTATCTGGAGCTGACTGCCGAAAAAATGAAGATTTCAACAGATGAGCTCATAGTTAAAATGAAAGACTTCTACGATGGCTTTTCGTTCAACGGCGCCGTAAAGCTCTATAATCCATATTCTACTTTGCGTTTTTTTGTGGATGGATTTTTCGGTAACTACTGGTTCGACGGCGGCACCTCGCAAATGCTTGTTACTTACCTGAAAGACAAAAACATAATGGCGGAGCAATTCCATAACTATCCTGTCTCGCTGGAATTTGTGCAAAATCCGGGAGAAATGGACTCTGCGCCAATCGAAGGATTCCTGTACCAATGCGGATTTCTCACCTTGCGCGAAGGAATTACCAATGACTTTGCGCTGGATTACCCCAATCGGGAAGTGCTGAACGCTATGTCGCGGCTCGTTTCCAAAAATCTTCTAACGCGGAGAGACGAGGATTTCTCAAGGTGCTACACCGATACTATAAACGCTTTATATACGCTCAACTACGAGAAATTAGTATCGGCGCTAAATCGGCTGCTGGCAAGCATTCCTTACGAAGATTACCGGCAAGCGGAAGACAACATCATTTATAACGCCTATACCTTTTCTCCCAAAGAATGGTTTTACCGCGCCGCTATCCTGACTTTCTTTCGCGGATGCGGGCTTGCGGCCGTTGCAGAAATGCACACAAACAAAGGGCGCGCCGATTTGGTGCTAAGCTACAAAGGTAAAATTTGGATTCTTGAAATAAAAGTTGCTTACAAGGGCGAAAATCCCGCCGCAAAAGCCGACGAAGCGTACCGGCAAATTTTTGAAAAAAATTACGCCAAACCCTATCCCAATGCCGCTTGCATAGGTATGGCAGTAGACGATGAAAAAAGGCAGATAACAGAATATCGAATGTAGCGCGGTTAGCGAATTTACCAATCAATCTGATTTATTCTTTCATTCAGTTGCTGTATTTTTTCAATCAAATCATTGAAGAGCAAAATTTTACCATATATCATTGTTTGCATTTTGTTGTAATCTTCTTCCCATTTTGCAATTATTTCTTTGGGTGGTACAATATTAAGGGTTGTGGGTGCAAGTGTATCATAGTCAAAACCTTTCATTGCAATAAACATACGTCGGTGGGCAACAATAGATTGATATAGATACTTGCTTTTCAGTGCGTTTTCAGCGATTGGTGTTTCCAAAATTCGCACAATATCGTACAAGTGACGGCTCATTCGATTAACGCGGATATCTTTGCTCTGCTTTGAAAATTCTTCGTGCAGCAGGCAAACTTTTTCCCAAAAAGTCCGTTCAGGCACTACGGTAGAAACATAAAACGGTTTGTCTGCAAATGTTTTATCAGCAAAAGTTTCATCAGCAAACGATTTTATCTCAACGCTTTCCAATGGCTCTTTCATAGAGCGACCGTTGATTTCCAATATAACAACAGGTTTGATATAATTTCCCTGTTTATCATTTTGATTATCAACAAATAATGAGTTGTAATTTATAGAAATTTTTTCAGGGTCAATAGTGGTAATTGGCGTGATATTCATCGTAACGGAAAATGAATTATCGGGTATTCCGTCAGCAATCATTTGTTTAGCCAAATCGAATTGTAAAGTATTGCGGCAAAATTTACAGCATGCTTTTCGCAAGTTTTTGCTGATTTGCCTGATTGTAAATGTATCTCCAAAAAAACCAAAATATTCGCGGTTAATGGCAATATCAACATCTTCCGAAAATCGCTCTATCAAATTCCAACACTTACTCAACGAAGTACCACCCTTAAAAGATATGTATTCGGCATATGGCAGAGCGAATAATGCACGCAAAGTTGCTGTTACCCAAATGTCCTTTTCGATTGCTTCGGATGGAAGTTTTTTGTGTATCACGGTTTGGTTGATAATATCTACCCGATCTTTCTGTGAAAGCTGGAAAATTTTATTCATTTATTTAATCTTTTTTTAATGAATTTAATAATATTCTCGCTATCCAATTTGGTGCGATTTTCGAATCGTGAATGATTACCTCTCTGCTTTCGTGTAATAAAAGTTCGTTTATGCGTTTTAATTCGTCTTGGCGAACATTGTCCTTGCCGATTTCTTTTAATGCAAAAACAACTAAAATAGTTAATTTTCCTTTGAATGAAAGATTTTTAGCTATTGTTTTCTGAAACTTTACATTAATATCGGCAATTTTCAGCTTGCGAGCAGCGCCGTCGGTCAGGAAAACAAAGCGCATTGGCACTTGCGTAGAAAGTCCGATTTTATTGAGCGCATACAGACCGGTGGGAACAATGCGGGATTTTTCTCGTTTGGCAATCTGCTTGACAACTTCTTCCACTGAAGGATAGACAATTCCTGTCAATTTGCTTATTTTTGGGTACAGATAAGTTCCTGCCGCAAGCCGCACGAGCATACCGTCTTTGCATAGCCGCGACAACGATTGGCGAATGGCAAACTCCGTTCCCAAAAGAAAAAAATCTTTCGTGAAAATTATTTTTCCGCGACCTTTTTTCTTTACAGTCGTTATTATCTTATTATTAAGTGATTGTATATGCATTATCCTTTCATTTATGTCACGTTTTTTGCCTAAATTCGTGACAATTTTCAGATGCAAAAGTATAAATTATTTTTGAAATAGCAACCCATCTCACTCCAAAAGAGTATACTGAAAAGCATTACAATCCGGCTAAACTTCCAAAATAAAAAAGGACGACCTTTGCAGGTCGCCCCCGAACGTTATAACGTTGTTAGCGCCAATCACTTCAGCATTTCAATGCTTCGCTTTACGAACTTGTCCAGCTCTTCTCCGGTCAGCCGGCTGTTGGCCAGCAGCGCAAGGTCAAAGAGCTGCTTTGTCAGCTTGCTTTGCTTGCCGTAGTCGGTCAAAATAGCTTCCTGCTGCCTTTGCAGCTCGCCGAGCGACTTTTCGGCTTCCGACCGCTCATCCTTCAGCGCCTGAGGAATTTCGTCCTCTTTCTTATCCTTTGTTTGGGCATTCAGCTCGTCAAGCCGGGCTTGGGCTTGGGAGAGGTTCTGCTGCACGGGCATTAGCGTTTCCGACAAATCTTTTTCCAAGCCGCTGCTTATCTCCAAAATCAGCGGGTGGTTTGCGTTTACCACAACGTTCAGCATGTCGCCCATTTGCCCGTAGAAAGCATTCCCTCCTCCGCCAACAGCCGACATGTCCTTCATGCGGCGCATAAATTCGTTTTGGGTTATCAGCACCGGCGCGTCGCTCTCCTCCAAATTTTCGAAAGTTACAAAATACTTCTCCTCTCCGGCGGGGCTGTTGGCCTCAAAAACGGTGCGCAGCCGGCTGGTCTGATTTTCGGACAGCTTTGACTTTCTGTCCACATCTTTTTCTATCAGCTTGTCTACTACGTCGGCGTCCACGCGGGCAAAGCGCGATTCTTTCCACGCGCCCTCGAGCTTGTTGATGAAGTGAGCGTCCAAGTGCCCGTTTAGCAGCAGCACGTCGTAGCCCCTGTTTTTTGCGGCGTTGATAAAGGCGTACTGCCCCTGCACGTCCGAGGCGTAGAGGTACACCAGATTTTTGTGCTTGTCCACTTGGTTTACCTCAATCAGCTTCCTGTACTCATCGAGCGTGAAGTACTTGCCATCGGTATTTTTGAGGAGGTAAAATTTTGACGCCCTTTCGTAAAATTTTTCGTCCGTTATCATTCCGTACTGGATAAAGAGGCGCAAATCGTCCCACTTGCTTTCGAACTTTTGCCTGTCGGCGGCGAACAGCTCCTGAAGGCGCTCGGAGACCTTTTTGCTGATGTGCCCCGATATTTTTTTCACGTTGGAGTCGCTTTGCAGGTAGCTGCGCGACACGTTCAGCGGAATGTCCGGCGAGTCAATCACCCCGTGCAGCAGGGTGAGGAAGTCGGGAACAATGCCCTCCACCGAGTCGGTAACGTACACCTGATTTGAGTAGAGCTGTATTTTGTTCTTTTGCAGGTCAATGTTGGTTTTAATTTTCGGAAAGTACAGTATTCCGGTGAGGTGAAAGGGGTAATCGACGTTGAGGTGAATGTAGAACAGTGGATTTTCGCCGGCGGGGTAGAGCGCTGCGTAAAAGTCCATGTACTCCTCCTCCTTCAGCTCGGACGGGGTGCGCGTCCAGAGCGGGTTGGTGTTGTTGACAACCAAATCCTTGTCGGTATCCACGTACTTGCCGTCCTTCCACTCCTGCTCCTTGCCAAAGATTATGGGTATCGGCAGGAACTTGCAGTACTTATTCAGCAGCTCCTTGATTTTTTGCTCCGACAAAAATTCCTCGCTATCCTCCGACAAGTGTAGCGTAATGTCGGTACCCCGCTCGGTGCGGCCGGAGGCTCCGGTTGCGTATTCGGGCGACCCGTCGCACTCCCAGTGCACGGCGGGAGCGTCGCTGTACGATTTGGTATCTATTTCGACCTTATCCGAAACCATGAAGGCAGAGTAAAATCCCAGCCCAAAGTGCCCGATAATGTTCGTTTTGTCCTTGTACTTTTCGAGGAACTCCTCTGCTCCCGAAAAGGCAATTTGGTTGATGTACTTTTCGATTTCTTCCTCCGTCATGCCAACGCCGTTGTCGGACACCGTGAGCGTTTTGCGCTTTGCGTCCAGCGAAATTTTTATTTTCAGCTCGCCAACGTCGCCCTTCACCTCGCCCATAGAGGAGAGCGCCGCCAGCTTTTTGGTTGCATCCACCGCATTCGACACGATTTCTCTCAGAAATATTTCGTGGTCGGAGTACAGGAACTTTTTGATAACGGGAAAGATGTTTTCCGTAGTAACGCCTATTTTACCTTTCATAGCTGCCTAAATGTTTAAATGTGTTTTAGAGTGATTTACCAATATGTTTTACCAATATGTTAATGCGTACCCCCAAAGCCAATCAAGATACATGCCAGCGCACAGAGTGCTGACAAAATGACATAAATTTTGGGGTATTTGTTGTTGTCAGAAGTATTGCTGTAACGGCGGGGGTGGGCTTAGGGCAAGCAATTTGACGGTCGCTCACACGATTCTGCGTTGCAATTTTGCTTATTTCTTTTGTCATGTTGCTTAACAACTGTCTTACAGCATCTTGATTTGAATCAGACAAAACTACGATATGCAGCTTCTATTGCAAAACAAGAGCGTTTTTCCCTGATTAAACCGTCTAACAACGCATTTGCCTGAAACGAAGGGTTTTTCGGGTGTTTTTTTTTGTGCCTCTCGGAATTTTTGTAGCACTTCAAAAAAAGATTCGCCTTTTTTCTTTGGGTGCGCTGCACTTTCAAATTTTTGCGCTTTCGAAAATTTAGCGTAAATTTGTACCCGCAAACAAACGGCTACCTTTAGCGCGGCTGAGCTGCTATGCCGACTGATTTTGCGCCTTGCCGCGGGGGGCGGCAGGTATATGAACTATGAACGTTGACTATATTAACATGATTCGGGAAGATATTACCAAGTATATACAGAGCAATACCCTGCGCGTTGGCGCAAAGCAATCACTTGCAATAATGCCGGAGGGCGATATTCCGCAAGACCTGCAAATTGAGGTGCAGCCGCAGGCGCAGCTGGATTTGCTGGCGCTGCACACGGGCAGCCGCAGCGTACGGTTTTGCGTGTCGCAGGCGGAGGATAGCCGCGTTAGCCTGTTCCTGCTCGCGCTGGGCGGCGACGAGGTGGCGCAGAGCGTGCGCGTAAACCTGCTCGGTGCGCACGCCGAGTGCAGCATTTTTGGGTTTAGCGCGGCTTCGCTTTCGCAAAAATATTCTTCGGATATTGTTGTTAACCATGCCGCAGCAGCGTGCAGCAGCGTACAGCTATTCCGGCAGGTTGTGAGCGATAGCGCCGATGTCAGCTTTGAAGGGCGCGTGATGGTGGCGCAGGATGCCCAGCGTACCGATGCGCAGCAGTCGTGCAAAACGCTGCTGCTGAGCGATTCTGCCCGTGTCCATACGCTGCCTCATCTCGAAATCTACGCCGACGACGTTAAGTGCAGCCACGGCGCTACCGTGGGGCAGCTCAGCGCCGAGGTGCTTTTTTACCTGCGGTCGCGCGGCGTAAGCTTGCTTCGGGCGCGGCAGCTGCTTTTGCTTGGATTTGCCGACGAGGTGGTGCAAAAAATTCCGGCAAAGGCGCTTCGCGAGAGCATTACCACCCTCATTGCCAAAAAAATAGCGGCAAATGCCTAAGTCGGAGTCAATCCGTTTGCGCCTTAATCCACGTTAGAATTTCGTTTAGGGCAACGGGCGAAAAGGTTTGCTCTATGCTGTAGTACTCTGTCGGCAAGCCGGTTGTACATTCCTGAAACAGGTGGTTGAGCCCGGGCAGCTCTTTTGTGGTAACCCGCTTGTTGCCGCCCTTGTCCAGCGCCGCCCTGATAGCTTCCAAGTTTTCCTTGGCGGAAACTTGCAAATCTTTCCCGCCGTTGATGGCCAAAACGGGGCATTTTACCTTCTCCAACGCCACAGTAGGGTCGTACTTGATGAAGTATTGCATCCACGGGCTTGTCATTACTTCTACGGAAGATTTGATGAAGCTGTCGTTATACGCTTCTCTGGCGCTACTCGGCATGCTATCTACAGCTTGCTTTAAGTAATCGGTGAGGGTGCCCGTTAACTGCTTCGTGTCCGTTGCCTGCAGTATTCTGCTAAATGCGCCTTCGTTGAAGCTTTTGGCCAGCTTCCTGTCCTCATCGCCCACGCCGGACGCCTTGGCAATCAGCTCCTGCTGCAGCAAAAGTAGCTGGTCGCCCCGAATACCCACGCCCGCCAGCAGGACGATAAACGCAACGTCTTTATTTCGGGCGGCAAGCATCGGGGCAACACTTCCGCCTTCGCTGTGCCCTGCCAGCCCGATTTTCTTTTTGTTAACCTCCCGACGGGTTTGCAGGTACTTCACGGCAGCCTCTGTGTCTTTGGAGAAATCGTAGGTTGTGGCCGCTTTGAAATCTCCGGTAGAGGCGGCTGTTCCCCTATCGTCGAAGCGCAGGACGGCAATGCCGTTTCTTGTCAGGTAGTCGGCCAGAACGAGGAATGGCTTGTGCCCCATGAGCTCTTCGTCGCGATTTTGCGCCCCGCTCCCGCCCACCAAAACGACGGCCGGAAAAGCGCCTTTTTTCTGCGGCAGAGTGAGCGTACCGGCTAAGGTAACGCCATCTTCGCTGTTCTCAAAAAAAACTTCTTCCTCGCGGTAAGGGTAAGGCTTTTGCGGCTCCTGCGGCCTTGCAGGTTTTTCTTCTTCGATGGCTTGCCGCGATAAGCTCAGCGGAAAAGTCTGCCCCAGCTGGCTGAACGTACCGGTAACGCTTCCGTCGGCGCCCAGCGTACCTTCGTACTCAACGCCTGCGCCGGCAACGGAAAGCTTCAAAACGGAATTTTCGCAGCTCACGGAGGTTACGGGAATACCCTTTGCCCCCTGGTCGGGGCTGTCCATCGTGGCGCTGTAGCCCGACGCCGTTTTTTGAATATGAAAAACCAACCGCAGCTGAGCGCTCTGCACCTTCAAAACGCCGCTCCACGTTCCGGTAACGTCCTGTCCCCAACCTTTCAGGGAGGCAAGGCCAATAATCAGCAAAAATGTTAATCGCTTCATAGTAAATCCTCAATCGTAATTAGCTTTAGTACCTTAGCACAGTAAAAGTAGAGACGGGGCGCGCCCCGTCTCTACAAACACCTTAAAAAAATTCAAAATTCAAAATTCAAAATTCAGAATTTCTTCCTAAACCGTTCCCTGCGCCATTATTGCCTTTGCGACCTTCATGAAGCCTGCAATGTTGGCGCCTTTGACGTAGTTGATGTAGCCGTCGGGCTCTGTGCCGTACTTGACACACTGCGCGTGGATGTCGGTCATGATTTGCTTCAGCTTGTCGTCAACCTCGTCGTGGCTCCACGAGAGGCGGATGGAGTTTTGCGTCATTTCCAGCCCGGATGTTGCCACGCCGCCTGCGTTGGCAGCTTTGCCCGGCGCGTAGAGGATTTTTGCCTTTTGGAAGACCTCAATGGCCTCCGGCGTGGAGGGCATGTTTGCGCCTTCGGATACGGCAATGCAGCCTGTGCTGACGAGATGTTTGGCCGCGTCGCCATTCAGCTCGTTTTGCGTGGCGGAGGGCAGGGCGATGTCGCCGATCTCGGCCCATACGCGGCCTCCCGCAACGTACTTGCAGCCGTACTTCTCGGCGTACTCGTGAATGCGCCCTCGCTCCACGTTCTTCAGCTCCATGACGTAGTCCAACTTTTCGCGGGTAATGCCGTCCGGGTCGTAGATGTAGCCGTCGGAGTCGGACAGGGTTACGGGAATTGCCCCCAGCTCAATGAGCTTTTCGCAGGTGTACTGCGCCACGTTCCCCGAGCCGGAAACGAGGCATTTTTTCCCCTTAATGTCAATACCCCGCAGCTTCAGCATTTCGAGCAGGAAGTAGATGTTGCCGTAGCCCGTAGCCTCGGGGCGAATCAGCGACCCGCCAAACTCCAGCCCCTTGCCGGTGAAGGTGCCGGTAAACTCTTTTGCGAGCTTCTTGTACATGCCGAACATGTAGCCGATTTCGCGCCCGCCAACGCCGATGTCGCCTGCCGGAACGTCGGTATCGGGGCCGATGTGCTTCCAGAGCTCAAGAACAAATGCCTGGCAAAACCGCATAACCTCTGCGCTCGACTTGCCGCGGGGCGAAAAATCGGTGCCGCCCTTGCCGCCGCCCATGGGGAGCGTAGTTAAGGCATTTTTGAAGGTTTGCTCAAAGGCCAAAAACTTTAAAATAGACGGGTTGACGGAGGCGTGAAACCTAATTCCGCCCTTGTAGGGGCCAATGGCGTTGCTATGCTGGATGCGGTACCCCATATTTACGTTAACCTTGCCCTTGTCGTCTACCCAGGTGACGCGGAAGGTGAAAATGCGGTCGGGGATGCACAGCCGCTCAACTAAGCCGGCTTTGTCAAACTCGGGGTGCCGGTTGTACACCTCCTCAATTGACTCCAATACTTCCGATACCGCCTGAATATACTCCGGCTCGTGAGGAAACCTCCTCACCAAATCATCAACTACTGCTTGTACTTTCATTTATCTAACAGTTTAGGAATGAATAATAAAAATGTTTTTTTGTGTAAAATCAGCACAAAAGTAGGGAAAATCATTTACAATCCAAAGCGGCGGGGCAAAAATAAAAGCTAACTTGAACTCCTGAGCTGCCGAATTTCTATCCTCAACGCTCAACGCTGTATGCCTCACGCAGCGCGATTTTGTGTATCTTTTTGGCTGTTTTTCGTATTTTGGCATTTAGATAATTTCTCCGCCCCACAACCGCTGCAAAAATACTTTCCAAGGTAGAATTAGGATATTACCTACCAATCGCGGATGGGGGTCGTTGCTGACAACTATCTGTTTTTCGACGGTATATTCTTCGGAAAAGGCGAGAAGTCCTTTTAGGTGCCGAGTGTTCACGTTGTCGGTTGATTTCACTTCAATGGCTACCTGATGGTCGCCAAGCACAAAATCGACCTCAAAGCCCGAGCTTGTGCGCCAGTACGAAATGGCGTACTCCAAACCGGAGTAGCGGCTGTGAGCGTAAATTTCCTGATAGATCAAATGCTCGAATGCCTTACCGAAAATTTCCGTGCCAAATTCAATTTTGCTGCGGTTAAGCAGCGAGTTGGCTATTCCGACGTCGCATAAATAAAATTTGGGAGCCATTACTACGCGACGCTTCGGTTTTTTCTGAAACGGATGTAAATACCGCCCAAGCAGCATATCTTCAAAAATTTGAAAATATTCTTTTACTGTCGTTGAGCTCATGGCTGTTTCGGCAGCAATGTTGGTGTAGTTCACTATTTCGCCATTCGTTATTGCCGCTGCTCGCAGGAAGCGGCCGAAAACATCTACACTCCGAAGCTTCGCTTCCGCCACAATTTCGTATTGCAGATAATTTTCGATGTAGGCGTTGAGCAACCTTGCAGGTTTTGCCGAATCGTAAATTTTTGGCAAAAGTCCGTGGTTGATTGCCCGCAGCAAATCAAAATCGGGAATCTCGGCGCTCACAAGCGGGTAGAGCTCGTAGCGCAGCGCCCTTCCGCAGAGCAAGTTTGCGCCGGACCGCAAAATTTTACGCGGACTTGATCCGCTCAAAATAAAGCGAATACCTTTGTTCACAATCAGCCACTGTACTTCATGCAGGAGTTCGGGTAGCCGCTGTATTTCGTCAATAACAACCGTTTTTATACTTGCGTCTGCCAAAACGCACTCACGAATTAGCCCGTTGTTCTCCAGCAGGCGTTTGTAGTCGCTCGAAAGTAACAAATCGTACCACAGCGCATCGGGAAAAAACGTTTTCAGCAAAGTGCTTTTGCCGGTTTGCCTCACGCCCCAAAAGAAAATACTTTCGTTTTCGGAGTCTATAAATACTTGTTTTCTGCTGTACATTTTTACTTTATATTTTCGTGTAAATTCAAAATTGTACTTTAAAAATGCATGTAAATCCAAAGTTTGCATTTGAAAATGCATGTAAATCCAGAGTTGTACTTTAAAAATGCATGTAAATCCAAAGTTTATATTTGAAATTACATGTAAATCCAAAGTAGGAATTTGACAGCAAAGATACGAAATATTTTATAATCAGCAAAAAACAGAATGATTCTACAAGGAAAAATTTCTGAAATTATAAATGCCGTGTTCCTGATTGTCGCTTTCTGTTTCGCCGTCATAAACAACCGCCGTGCGGGCGATTTTATCCTGCAAAAGCGCTTTCAGGTAATCAATACTCTTGAAGAAATCTGCCTTGTACGATATGCCCGACTTGATTTCGTAGGCGTTCAACGTCAGTCCGTTCCACTGAATAATATCAACTTCGCGCTGCGATTTGTCGCGGTAAAAGTAGAAATTGTTGTCCTTGCCGGCATTGTAGCGCTCCTTGAGCATTTCGTTGATAGCCATATTTTCAAACAACGCGCCGCGCAAAGGGTGCGTTTGCAGCTGGTTTTCGTCTGTAATGCCGAGCAAATACGCCGCCAGCCCTGTGTCATAAAAGTATATTTTCGGCGTTTTTGTCAGCCGCTTGCCGATATTTTCGTAGTATGGCGGCAGCAGATAGGCAATGTAAGCCGCGCCCAAAGTATTGAGCCAGCTGCTGATTGTCTTTACAGCTACGCCAACTTCATTCGACAGCGCAGAGGCATTAAATTCCGAGCCGATTCTGCCGGCGCACAGCCGTATAAAATGATGAAATTCTGTAACTTCTTTCAAATTAACAACTTGGCGGGCATCTCGCTCTACATACGAAGAATAGTAATCGCTAAACAGCCTGCTTCGCGGTATGCCGTTTGCCCAAATAGCGGGGTATCCGCCGTTGAGAATGAGCGTATTGGTGGAAATACCGCTTGCCAGTTCGCCCAATTCTTTGACCGACAGCGGTAAAAGCGTCAGAATAGCCGTTCTGCCCGCCATTGATTGCGTAACCTTTTCCAAAAGCGAAAAGTTGTTGCTGCCTGTAACTATAAACAAGCGCTCTTTTTTGCCCCGAAAAATATCTTCGTCAACCTCTACCTGAATGGCAGAAAAAATATCGGGGAAGTTGTGCGCCTCGTCTACTATAACGCCGCGCGGAAAGCGGTTGAGAAGCTGCCGCACATCGCTCATTGCCTCCATTCGCGTTGGAATATCCTCAAAATTGATGTAAGGCAGGTCGGGGAAAAAATTGCGGCAAAGCGTAGTTTTTCCCGATTGGCGAGGTCCTGTTACCGTTATTACGCGGTAAAATTTTGCAACCTCCGAAATTTGCTCTTTTAAAAATCTGTTAATCAGCATATTATATTGTTTTTGGACAAATCAGGTAGTTGAGTACCTAATCTGGCCGCAAAGATAATATTTTTTTGATTATCAAGCAAATATTTTTATGTCTGGGCTAAAAATCTTGCTTTGTTGCGCAAAGTAGAGACGGGGCGCGCCCCGTCTTTGCGCAGCACAGCAATTTTTACGGCAAATAATTTATTTTCATGAGCTACTCTTGCCAATTTTTTATACTTTTGTACGCGGAAAAGGTGGAGGCGAGCGCCTGAGCGTGATGCCAAGCCTGCAAATTCGCCGTCTGCATAAAACCTGAAATTCACTAATTCATTAATCTAAACCTGTTTAAATCACATGTCCATTTCCTCAACCAGCATTAACCGTCCGGTGCTTACTACGGTAAGCGTAATTATCATTACCATTTTTGGGCTAATTGGCTACACGTTTTTGGGGGTTCGCGAGTACCCCAGCGTTGACCCGCCTATCATTTCGGTGAGCACCAGCTACATTGGCGCCAACGCCGATATTATCGAAAAGCAAATCACCGAGCCGCTGGAGCAGAACATCAACGGCATTGAGGGCATACGGTCGCTCACCAGCACCAGCAGCACGGGGCAAAGCCGCATCACGGTGGAGTTTGAGCTGGGGCGCGACATGGAGTCGGCGGCAAACGATGTGCGCGACAAGGTTTCCAAGTCCATCTACCTCCTGCCCAAGGACTGCGACCCGCCCACCGTCTCCAAGGCCGACGCCGACTCCGACCCCATCCTCATGATAGGCATCCAGAGCAACAGCCGCTCGCTGCTGGAGCTCTCCGAAATAGCCGACCTTACCTACAAGGAGCAGCTGCAAACCATTTCGGGCGTTAGCGCCATCACCATTTGGGGCGAAAAGCGCTACGCCATGCGCCTGTGGATGAACCCGAGCAAGCTGGCGGGCTACGGCCTTACGCCTATGGACGTGCGCGACGCGCTGCTGCGCGAAAATCTGGAGCTGCCCTCGGGGCTTATCGAGGGCAAGAACGTGGCGCTGAGCATACGCGCGCAGGGGCTGCTCGTAACCCCCGAGGACTTCAACCGCCTCATCATTGCCCAGCAGGGCGACAAGGTGGTGCGCTTTCGCGATGTTGGCTACGCCGAGCTGGGACCCGAAGATTTGCGCAGCATCATGAAGCAAAACGGCGTACCGGGCGTGGGCGTGGGCGTTATCCCGCAGCCGGGCTCCAACCACATCGAAATTGCCGACGAGGTGTACAAGCGCATGGCGCAAATTGCCAAGAGCCTCCCCGAAGATGTGGTCATCAACATGATTAACGACAACACGACGTTCATCCGCTCGTCCATCAGCGAGGTGGGCGAAACCATTGTGATTGCCTTTGTGCTGGTGGTGCTCATCATCTTTCTGTTTCTGCGCGACTGGCGCTCCACGCTTATCCCAACGGTGGTTATTCCGGTTTCGCTCATCGGGGCTTTCTTCATCATGTACCTTGCGGGGTTCAGCATCAACGTGCTGTCGCTGCTGGCCATTGTGCTCGCCATTGGGCTGGTGGTGGACGACGCCATTGTGATGATGGAAAATATTTACGTCAAAATAGAGGCGGGGCTTAGCCCGTTTGAGGCCGGCGTAAAGGGCGCTAACGAAATATTTTTTGCCATTGTATCGACCACCGTTACGCTGGTGGCGGTTTTTTTCCCCATCGTTTTCCTGCAGGGCACCACGGGGCGGCTTTTCCGTGAGTTTAGCATTGTCATCTCCGGCTCGGTGCTCATCTCGGCCTTTGTTGCGGTTACGTTTACGCCCATGCTGTCGGCCAGAATACTCAAGCACAGAGCGCGGCAGCCGTGGTTTTACCGCGTTACCGAGCCGTTTTTTAGCGGGCTTACCGCCTTCTACCGCAACACGCTTGCCGGCTTTATGCGCTACCGCTGGGTAGCAGTCGTCCTGCTCGTCGCCATGGGGGGAGGCATTGTATTTTTGTGGACAAACATCCCGTCCGAAATGGCGCCGCTCGAAGACCGGTCGCTGCTCATCGTGCGCAGCTCGGGCACCGAGGGTACCACCTACGAGTACATGAGCCGCTACATGGATAACGTTACCGAAACCATTGTTGACAACGTTCCCGAAACGCAGCTCATCATGTCGCGGGCGTGGTCGGGCGGCGGCTTTGCCCGCCTCATGCTAACGCCCCCCATGACGCGCCAGCGAACGCAGCAGGAGGTATACGATGCCGTAACGCCAAAGCTCTACCCCCTCACCGACGCCCGCTCGTTTGTTATGCAGCAAAGCACCTTTGGCGGACGCGTGAGGATGCCGGTGCAGTACGTGCTGCAGGGTATCAACCTCGACAAGCTGAAGGAGTTTGTGCCGAAGTTTATGGAGAAAGTCAACGAAAGCCCCGTGTTTCAGATGGCCGACGTTGACCTGAAGTTCACAAAGCCGGAGGTGCGCGTGGACATTAACCGCGACAAGGCCAACCTGATGGGCATCTCTACGCAGAACATCGGGCAAACCTTGCAGCTGGGCTTGAGCGGGCAGCGCTTTGGCTACTTCTTTATCAACTCCAAGCAGTATCAGGTGATTGGGCAAATGGAGCGGCAGCTGAGCAGCAAAACCCTCGACCTGCGCTCTATTTACGTGCGCAACGGGCAGAACGAAATGGTGCAGCTCGACAACCTCGTATCGCTGCGCGAAACAAGCACGCCGCCCAACCTGTACCGCTACAACCGCTTTGTGTCGGCCACCGTTTCGGCGGGGCTGGCAAAGGGCAACACCATTGGCGACGGATTAGACGAAATGGACAGAATTGCCAAAGAGGTGCTCGACGATACGTTCCGCACGGCGCTTGCCGGCGAATCCAAGGAGTTTCGCGACAGCGCGTCCAGCCTCATGTTTGCCTTCCTGCTGGCGCTGGTGCTCATCTACCTCGTGCTGGCAGCACAGTTCGAGAGCTTCCGCGACCCGCTCATCATCATGTTTACGGTGCCCCTTGCGGTGTTTGGAGCGCTGCTCTTTCTGTGGATAAACGCCAAAACGATGAATATCTTTTCGCAAATCGGCATCATCATGCTCGTGGGGCTGGTATCCAAAAACGGTATCCTCATCGTAGAGTTTGCCAACCAGCGCAAGGCCGACGGGCTAAAGCTCATGGACGCCATTATGGACGCTTCGGTGGCGCGCTTCCGCCCCATCCTGATGACCAGCCTTTGCACCATACTCGGTACGCTGCCGCTGGTGTTTGCCTCCGGCGAAGGCGCCAACAGCCGCATCATGATGGGCATTGCAGTGGTAGGCGGGCTGACCGTTTCCACCTTCCTCACGCTCTACGTGGTGCCGGCTATGTACACGTTTATCACCGGCAAAAAACGGAAGTAGAATAAATTCTATTACTTAGGCATGAAAAATAAACAACATATAGCAGCTAGTAAAGCGTTGTTCCGGCAGGGACGACACTTTTATATCCGTCCTGAAAAAATAAACACTTAAAAAAAATAAACACTTAAAAAAACTAAACACTTAAAACACTAAACATCATGGCAAAAAATTACACATGGAAAGCGTTGCTCAGGCGTAACCTCCTGACCAAAGACGTGGAAAACGACTACATTGCCGAGGTTTCGACCACCGGCAAGATCATCCGCAATGAAGAAATTGCGAAAGCTATCAAGGAGCAAGGCTCCGAGCTGCACTACGAAACCCTGCTCGACGTGCTCAACCGCGGCGACCAGCTGCGGCGGCGCTACCTGCAAGAAGGCCACAGCGTGCACTCGGGCGTGTGCCACTTCGCCCCCCGCATCGCCGGAAGCTGGGTGGGGACAAAGTCCGTCTTCGACCCCGGAAAGCACAAAATCACCATCGACGCCGTACCCACCACCGAAATGCGGGCGGCGCTCGAAGAGGTTGGCGTCGAAGTAGTGGGCGTGCAGGCCGACGGCGGCGCCCGCATCGACTTGGTTACCGACTCCTTCACCGGCAAAACCGACGGGACGATCAGCATACACGGCGACATTATCATTGAGGGCGAGAAAATCAGAATAGCCCCCGCCGACAAAGAGGAGCTCGGCGTATTCCTTGTAGCCGCCGACGGCACGGAGTACAAAGACTACAACCCGCTGGTGTTCAACGACCCGAAGCGCGTCGTTTGGCGCGTACCCAGCCCCCCGGCGGGAGCGTACACGCTGAAAATCAAAACGCAGTACTCCAACGGCAATACGCTGCTGAAAGCCCCCCGCGTAATCACCTACTGGCTGCCCCTTACCATAAAGTAGGTGGTCATCTACTCGTCGGGTAGATGGTCATCTACTCATCGAGTAGATGGTCATCTACTCATCGGGTAGATGGCCATCTACCGGCAGGGTAGAAGAAATGAACAACTCAAAAGCAGCTTGTATATTATGGAATTCAAGTTTCCCACCCTGCTATTACGAAAGTAAAGGCAGTAAAATAATCAGCTTGAATGACCTGTAAATTGATCATTAACAAAACGGCAAAGATACAAGTATGTCTCGAAACGCTATTATCTCACAATCCAAGATGTGGAACCTCTGGCATGGCTGCCATAAGCTGAGCGCCGGTTGCAAGCATTGTTATGTCTATCGGGGCGATTCAAAACGGGGTGTTGACAGTAGCATCGTTACCAAAACAAAGAGCTTCGATCTGCCAATACAGAAAAAGCGGAACGGCGAATATAAGATGCCTCCGGGGACAATGGTTTACGCTTGCTTTACTTCCGATTTCTTCCTCGAAGATGCCGATGAGTGGCGCAAAGAGGCATGGGAGATGATTCGTACACGCAGCGACCTGCAATTCATGATGATTACCAAGCGAATTGACCGTCTGCAAGTTTCGCTACCCGACGACTGGGGCGACGGATACGATCATGTAACGATTTGCTGCACAGTTGAGAATCAGGACAGGGCTGATTATCGCTTACCTGTCTATAAATTCGCGCCGATAAAGCATAAAATCATTATCTGTGAGCCATTACTTGGAAGAATCGACCTGACATCCTATGGTATCGGTTCGTGGGCAGAACAAGTGGTTGCTGGTGGTGAATCGGGCTATGATGCACGTCCCTGCAACTTTGATTGGGTAATGGAATTACATGATATTTGTAAGGAACAAAATGTTTCCTTTGGGTTCAAACAGACAGGAGCAAAGTTTATCAAAGATGGTAGACTGTATAATATCGATCGCCGGTTACAGCATTTGCAGGCTCAGAAAGCGGGGATAAATATTTAAAGGAAACGCATTAAGCAGTGAGAAATCTGAATGACCTGTTATGACAACAGAAAATAAAATCAAGTATTTTGAAAATCGAGAAGATTGGCGAACGTGGCTGACCGACAACTTTGAGGCTGCCGGTGAAATCTGGTTTGTATTTCCCAGTAAATCTTCGGGCAAAAAAAGTATCACATACAACGACGCTGTTGAAGAAGCCCTTTGTTTCGATTGGATTGACAGTACGATAAAATCGCTTGATAAGGAACATAAAATTCAGCGTTTCACCCCCAGAAACCCTAAAAGCGCTTACTCGCAAGCCAACAAGGAAAGACTTAAATGGCTATTGGAAAATAAAATGATACATCCCGAGCTGGAGGATAAGATACGAAATGTTTTGTCTGACCCTTTCGTTTTTCCAAATGATATAGTTGACAGGTTGAAAGAAGATAAAACAGTATGGAAAAACTATCAGCAATTTTCCGGTGCGTATAAACGTATCCGCATTGCATACATTGAAGCAGCAAGGAAACGTCCGGAAGAATTTGAAAAGCGCTTAAACAACTTTATCAATAAAACGAAAGAGAATAAAATAGTAACAGGATTTGGTGGAATTGAAAAGTACTATTAATCCAAATGAAATGCTGGCGTCTAACTTGCGTCCTGCCTGCAAGCGGGTTGAAGTTGGTAATTGAACTTTTATCGCTCGCTTCAGTTTTTGTTTCGGTAGATAGTGAAGCCATCCGATGGTGGGCAGGTGGGTAGTAAAAAAGCGAACTGATTGCACAATCAGTTCGCTTTTTTACTATCTTTGTAGCGCCAAACAAAATGCATAGCGCTATGAAAAAGAAAGTAAGAGAAATGATTGAGTTGATAGAAGCGGATGGCTGGCGCTTCTACAAGCAACGGGGAAGCCACCAGCAGTACAAGCACTCGACAAAGCCGGGTAAGGTAACCATTCCCAACCACGGGATCAACAGAGAGTTAGACCACAAGTTAGTAGAATCAATTTTAAAACAGGCAGGGTTACGATAAGCCTGCTTAAAAAAAATAAAAAAATTATGGAAAAAGTATTTGTAGAAATTGAATACACCGGCAGCAACTATTGTGCGCATGCTCCTGTTTTGCAGGGCTGCGTGAGTACAGGCAGCACGCTGGATGAGGTGAAGAAAAACATAAAGGAGGCCGTTGAGTTTCACGTCGAAAGCAGCTTGGCCGATGGCGACCCCATACCCGATGTTTTCAAGGGAAAATACGAACTTGAATTTAAGCTATCTGCCGAAGCCTTGCTAAATGCTTACAGCGGCGTATTTACCAAGTCTGCGCTAAGCCGTATTACGGGTATCAACGAGCGCCAGCTGTGGCACTATGCTGCCGGCGTACGTCGTCCGCGCAGGGTGCAATCTCAGCGCATCATGCAGGGGTTGCACAAGTTAGGGCAAGAGTTGATTTCCGTAGCGCTGTAGCATTTTTCCTCACGCTCTACGTAGTGCCGGCTATGTACACGTTTATCACCGGCAAACGGAAGTAAAGGTGATTTAAAAAGAAAAATTATGGATGCAAATACATTAAATAAAACGACTGAAAGGACAAATGCAGTTTATTTTTGCAACTCATAATGCAAATATTCCGGTATTAGGCGACAGCGAAATGCTGGTGGCCTGCCGGTATGTTCCCGACAATGAAATAAAAATAGAAATCGGAAGCATTGACTGTCAAAATATTCAAGAAAAAATAATTCGAATTATGGAAGGCGGGCAGGAAGCCTTTGATATAAGAAAAAAGATTTATAAAATTTGGGAGGACGGTAAACGATGAATGCCTTAGAATTATTAGATATAATAAATTCCGGCGAAACCAGCAGAGTGCAGTTTAAACAGGAAATGGACGACGATAAATTTGCTGTAGAGATGATTGCCATGTCCAATGCTAAAGGAGGAATTATTCTTGTTGGGGTCGAAGACAAGACCGGCAAAATCACAGGCTTGGCTTATGAACAGCTACAATCTTATAACAATCGTTTGGCAAATGTTGCCAACGAGGTGAAACCGCAAATTTTTATTGAAACAGAGGTGGTCATCCTCAATACAGATGAGGGTGAGAAAAGGATATTGATTGTTACTGTTTCCGAAGGAATCAGCAAACCGTATAAAGACAAAAACGGCGCTATCTGGACTAAATAGGGTGCAGACAAGCGAAGAGTAACAGACAATGCCGAGATAATGCGACTTTTTCAGCAAAGCAGTAATTTACTTGTCGATGAAATGGATGTTTATGATACAGGTATTGACGATATTGACGGGAGATTGTTTGCTGACTATTTTAGGAAAGAATTTAAAATGTCATATCAGGAAAAAGGATTAGCTTATGAAGAAGCATTAAGAGCAAAACGGGTTTTGCGAAATAGTAAAGTATCGCTTGCAGGTTTATTGTTTTTCGGTAAAGAACCTCAAAATATCAAGCCCGCATTTACAATAAAAACCGTTTCTTATTTCGGTAATGACATTGCAGGTAATTCCTATCGCAGTAAGCCTGTAGATTTAAAAGGGACTATTCCTGAATTATTCAAGCAAGGAATGTACTTTCTGCAAAGCTGCTTGCATCATACACAACAGGGACAGAATTTTAATTCAGTCGGAATTTTAGAAATATCAGAAATCGTTCTAACCGAGCTATTACAAAATACCCTGATACACCGTGACTATTCTAAAAATGCTCCGATAAAATTGCTGATATTTGATGACAGAGTGGAAATTGTCAGCCCCGGAAAACTCCCCAATAATTTAACAATTGAAGAGATTAAATTTGGGAATACAGTTATACGCAATAACCAGATTGCGATGTTTGCCACTCATACGTTGCCTTACAGCGGCTTGGGTTCAGGAATAAAACGCGCTTTAAAAGAACAGCCCAACATTGAATTTATCAACGACGTGGACGGAGAGCAATTTATTGTTAAAATTCCTCGAATTCAACAAGATTGACAGTATGAAATTACAATTCTTGGCAATAAAACGAAAGAGAATAAAATAGTAACAGGATTTGGTGGAATTGAAAAGTACTATTAATCCAAATGAAATGCTGGCGCTAGACTTGTGCCCTGCCTGCAAGCGGCGTAGCGTCTTCGCTTGCGCCAGCATAAGACCGCACCTTATTTCCCGCAATTGCCTTGTTGTCAAACTGCTATAAAGGCGGGAGAAAAGCTAATCAATATATTTTTCAAATTCCTTACTGAGCTTTGGGTCTTCTTTTATAATCCATCGCTTAAATGCGGTAAAATGTGATTCACGACTTATATGTGTGCATATTTTTGATAACAATAATCGTTTTTCTTCCGCAGAAACAGTATCACTGAAATAGCTTAGTAATAATTGTTGAAAATCTTTTATCTCATTAAGAATGTGAGTTCTTAAGTTTGCCGATTCTAACTTCTTTAAAGGAGTTGAGCCGTTGTAGATAGCCAGCAATAATGCTTTTGTATTTTGAGTTTTCGCAGAGTCATCCAGCGCGACAATATCTATGTGTTCAACGGGAAAAGGGCTAAAAATGTATTGGAGTCTGTTTTCGACATCATGTGTTTTATTTGTACAGTTTAATATATTGTCGTATTTAGTTTGAGCAAGTTTAGTGTTATTGCAATGTGCACAGGACAAAAATAAATTATTCCAGTCAAACTTTTTATCTATGTCCCCTTTATGCGGTTCAAAATGTTCAACATTGATTGAAGTTGGCGCTTTAAGTTCACAGATATAACACTTATTCTTAAAATCATTCTTCAGTCTTTCCAAAACGTCTTCTTTTTTATAGTCACCGTTTGCTTTTCGTTTCTCTACAGCCAAAGACGTTGGAGCAGGTTGTGATTTTTCTAAATATACCATCTTACTTTCCGGTTAATTCATTTTAAATTGTCAAGTTCTATCTGTTGCAATTTGACAAAAAGTTCTTTAGCTAAATATTTGGGAGCATGAGTAAAATAGTCCCGCAATGAATTGATATTTTCAACATCTTCTACAGTTTTATTTTCCTTTGAAGATAAGCGGTCATATTCCGTCATCTTGTTTTTTACAATTTCGGAATATTTGTCGGTCATAAAATAACTCTCTAACAGCGTATCATAAGAATATGCTGACAAATCAGCTATTACCGTTTTATTTTCCAAATCACAGACCGTTGCATTTGATACGGAAGAAAGAACAAACGGAGAATGTGTTGTTACTATAAATTGTATTTTAGGAAAGAAGCTGATAAGAAATGGCATAATCCTTTTTTGCAAGTCAACGTGCAGGTGAGTTTCTATTTCATCAATTAGCACTATCCCTTCCAAATCGTAAGACTTAACATTGTGAACTTCCATTCGAAGCAATAACTCGCTTACGATGCTGATAATCGCTGAATATCCATCTGATAAAGTATTAAAATCGAAAGGCTCACAATTATCCATACTGATATTGAAATTATACCGTTGCCTGTCAAACTTCAACTTTAAGCTTGGCTCGTCAAAAATAGATTTTAGCTGTTTCTCCAGCCTGTCAAACCATTCATCTATTTTTCTTGCATTGTCTTCTTCTCCCTCATCCCTCGCAAATGACCTGTCTGCTTTCAGATTAACTATATATTGAATAAAATTGCTGTTAGCTTCTGCTTGTAAACCATAGCGTTGCTTTAGCTCTACTTTTTTTATTCCTTGAGGAACATTAAGATTTGTGTGCCTGTTAGCTTCAAAATTGGCAAGTAAAAATTCGCCTTTCTGATATTGGTTATGGATTTCTAAATCTGACTTTGAAAAAGCAATTTCTACACCGCCAAAGTTTTCAAGCCAATTTTTATATTGTTTAATTTGGTCTTCAAACTGTAGTTTTTGTTTAATTTCTGTATTGTCTGCTATATTATTCAGTTGACTAATATAGGAAGCCAACCCCTGTTTTGTATTGGAATAATGTTGATAATTGCCATTTACTATCTGAGAAAGAAACTTGTTGATTTCTACCAGTAAGCTCGTTTTTCCGCTTCCATTTTTTCCGGTAATAAACAAATGTTGCCTTTCATAGTCGCAAAGCGAAACTTCCAAATCACAGACCCTTCTGGATTCATTGACTTTTATTTTTGTGATAAATGTTTCCATATTACATCAAATAAATACGATAAATTATTTCGCAAAGATAGAAACTATTTTTTTATTACGAACGTTCAAAGATTGTTTCTATCTTTGCACCCGAAAATATTGCTAACAAATGGGCTTAGCCCCTGTGGAGGCCGTTGAGCTTCACGTTGAGAGCAGCTTGACCGATGGCGACCCCATACCCGACGTTTTCAAGGGAAAGTACGAACTTGAATTTAAGCTCTCTGCCGAAACCGTAGCGCTGTAGCATTTTTCCTCACGCTCTACGTGGTACAGGCTATGTACACGTTTATCACCGGCAAAAAGAAGTAGAATTGAAAGTATAAAAAGTAATAGCTATGCTGCTGAATCGCCTGAAAAAAAACAAATCGCTGCGGCTTGTGAACCTGCTGGGGCTATCCGTCGACACTCCTGCTGCAGCGAAAGCTGTTCCAGCACTGCATCATGGTGCGCCTCGCGCCCGACCGCGTTCCGCAGGCGCTGGCGGCGTTCAACCGCGTATGGGCGGAGGTAATACCCGACTACCCGGCCAGCTACGCCTTTCTGCAGGACGTGTACGCCGAGGTCTACCACAGCGAGCTGAAGGCCGAATCGCTCGTGCGGGTCTTTTCGCTGCTCAGCCTGCTGGTTGCCAACATGGGGCTGGTCATCATCATGGCCTTCATCATCCGGCGAAAGACGAAAGAGATAGGAATCCGTAAGGTAAGCGGGGCTACGTTGATGGACGTTGTCCGCCTGCTGAACAACCGCTTCATCCTGTGGATAGCGGCGGCATTTGTTCCGGCCGTCCCGCTGGCGTGGTGGATGATGACGCGCTGGCAGGAGCATTTCGCGCAGAAAGCCCGCCTCGACTGGTGGATATTTGCGCTGGCCGGCCTGTCTGTATGCCTGATTTCGACGCTTGCCGTTTCGTGGCAAAGCTGGCGCGCGGCGCGCTTCAACCCCGTAAAATCGTTGAGTATTGAGTAGGAAATATAGAAAAAATTGTACTCATCTATTCCTGAATTTTGGATGACATAGCGCTATTTGTTGAATTTCTCCTCTAAAATTTTTGCAATTTCCTGTGTTTCTCTTTTATTTCGTCCTGTAGTTTTAATCAGCAGGGCATATTTCCTCTGTGTCTTACACAATACTATTTCAATACTGTTCCTGTGTGTTTTTCTGATAAACCTGTTTCCGCCCCAATCGGTTGAACGCATTTCTTCTACATAAGGATTATGTTTTAGTTGGTTGCATAATTCCTGTAATTCTGCTTTTCCGTGATGGTCGGCTAAATGGATGGCTTTATCTTCAGGTTTCAAACTTGTTTCGACAAGTGTGAATTCGCTTATACTGTCGATAAAATCAATAATGTCGGAAATGCTGAAGGATTCGCAAGAAGATATATTGTAAACGTTTTCGGAAAATATGCTACCATCCTTTTCAATGGTAATTGACAGGATATGCTGCTTCCATAACGGAATTGATAGAATACTTATAACCGGCAAATTATACAAATACGCAGAAGCCAAACCAATACAGACAGTTTTTGAAATATTGTACTCTGTATTTTCGAATGTTACAGTGGAATATACGTACTGCTCAAATTCAGGATCATCTTCGTCAATATATGGAGGGACAATTACTCCATACATAAAATCCCTGTACTCCCTTGAAACAGAGGAATCATTTAACCAGTCAAACAGGCTGTATTGTTGAGTAAGCATTATCGCATTGGCAGGAGTATCGCAGCGAATATTTCTGAATCCCTTTCGTCTGGCAATACTGACTGTTTTGGCGAAAATGTTCATTCGTTCAATGGCTGAATATTTACTGTCGGCAACAGGCTCGCAGCTAAGTTCGTTAAAGAACAGCTTCATAGTCAAATCAATTTTGAAAGTTGATTACTCCATTCATCCAGAAAATCTTTTGGATAATCGCTCAAAGTTCCATTTTTATCTACTTTTATCTGAGTAATTTTGGAATATTGCTCAATATCTGTTGTTTGTTTATCAAAATACA
>JAISGH010000089.1 GCA_031263185.1 Prevotellaceae bacterium
AAGGATTTTTCTCACAGGCCAACATCGCTGAGCTCGAAGAAATGTCCATGCAGTACATTATCCCGTTGAGGCGGGACAGCAAGCTCATACCTTACGAAGCAATAGCGAATATAGAGCAGCCCGACTGCTACTTCAAGCTCTCAAGACGGTTCATATTCCATGCCGATACAAAAAAACTTGACAGGGGAAAGGTAGAGCTGTTTTTGGACGGAAAGCTCAAGGAGCAGGAAAAAACAGATTACCTCTCAAGGGTGGTGTCATAAATTATCAGGTTGAATTATTTCCATATGTTCCCGTTTTGTAATAATACTTTTCGATGTACATCCCTATCACATTATCGTGTATCTGTTCATTTTTTGAAAAACAAATAGTTTTCCTGTTCAATCGTTTCAGATGTGTCCTGAAGTTAAGGTTCTTACGCTCTATTTTCCAAGTCTTGTCTTTCCCGATTCGGTGTTTGTCCGAGGGAATATATTTTGAGTATGCTACCCAATCGTCCGTGTGGTATTTACTTATCGGAAATGCTTTTAACAACTCCCAAAGCGCTAAAAAATCTTTATCTTGCCGCTTCCCGTTGTGCCACGCTAAAATGACACCCGACCGACGCGCTATCGCATACCATGTCCACCGCTGATTACTCTTGCTTTGAACAAAACTCTAAAACTCGTCCATTTTTGCTGAAAAACGTATCTCGACCTCCAGCTGTGTGAATTTATATAACTAACTTACTGTCAGAAAATACGGATTTGTATTAGCCGTTTTTTTTTAATACGGAGCAAACCGTATCCTTACTTATTCTGGTGGTGTCATAATATTGTATGATAATGCATTTTATACGAGTGGTTATTAATCATTTATCATAGCATGTCCGTTGATTCGTGACACTACCTATTTTTTTTACGAGTTCTTCATTCACCTGCGAAAATAACACTTCTTGCCCGACAGCCTTCTTGAGCAACTCAAGATTTGATTTGTATTTTACGTGACTTTTTTTGTCAATTTTTTTGCGCAACAACTCCTCATCAATCATGTTGTAGGCAAAAGTCAGAAAGTTATCCTTATTGCCCGTAAAGTATGCGGTTAAAAGGTCTGGAGTTAGCTCCTTGCCCTGTGATAGCAAGGTTAGTTCGTATGCCTCCAAATCGTCCTGCCGCTTCTTCAAATGCTGGTAAAGTCCTGCAAAATTTGGGTGCTTTTTGCTGACGTTATTAGCCTTGTCGTCCCAATATTGAGGCTCCAGCTCCACGCGCGTGTCAGCCCATCGGCGCGTAGAGCGGTCAAAGTAAATCTCAAGGTGCACAGGCACCTTGCTTGTTGGCGTTAGTTTTTTATTTCTACGGTTGTAGGCTAAAGAGTAGCGGACTTTCATCGTTGTATCACAATTGAGCAAAATTGAACATTATTCTGTATCACATTTTGAAAAATTACGCAACATTATCCGAACTTGCAAGAAACTAATCGGAGATAGGCAAGCTGATTATTAAGTATATAAAACAATACAGCATTGCGAAAAGCTACGCAATGCTGTATTGGTGGAGCTGGCGGGAGTCGAACCCGCGTCCAAACAAGGTCTTAAAACGTTTTCTACATGCTTATCAGCTCTTCGGTTTTCGAGGCTACACCAGGCGAGCTGCTGCCGAGCGTAACCCTTATCCCCTAAAATTTTGCCGGATATTAGAGGAATCTACCCAGCTATCTCAAAAGTGATGATACCCCATAAGCGCTTACATTAATGAGCGGAACGCAAGCGCGGGATACTCGTCGGCAGGCTCCTTGAGCCGCCAATAAAGCTTGAAATCGTCTAACGACTAAGCAGCGAGTGCAAAATAATCTTCGCCAGTTATGGCTTGCACGTTGATATTTACGAGCTTCCGTACAACGCTCGGCATGCTTACACTTCAAGTCATCCTGCTGTCAAAACCAAACAGCCCCATGTGTGTTGTAAGTTCATGCACAAATGTACAAAAAAATTTTCAATATACACACAGATGCGTAAAAAAAATAGGGGAGGGCAATCGTCCTCTTTCATCATCCGCATTATTTTCATTCTGTAAAATATCTACAATTCAAATTATTTTCTCTACATTTGCATTTCACATTTCACATTTTATGTTTGGCGCAAATGAAAAAATACTGCATTACCCCAAGACAGGTATTCGCGGCAAGACGTTGAAAATTTAATCAACGAGATATTAGAAGAAGAAAACGCTACTTTCAAAACTTACTGCGAGATAATCACCAAAGGGCAACTTCGGCTGCTGAAAGCAATTGCTTCCGAAAAAAAGGTGTCGGAACCGTTTGAAGCCGGTTTTATGAAAAAGTACGGCCTCACCGCACCAAGCAGCGTCCGGCTGGCGTTGAAGTCATTAGCTGATAAAATGCTCATACTGAAAGATGACGATGGTAATTATTTTGTTTACGACCGCTTCTTTTCTTTATGGTTGATGTAGCCAATCCCAAACCCTGAAAAGGTTGTGCCTAAATTCAACTTGGCGTCAGCCCAATTTAAAATTTAAAATTCAAAATTTTGAGCGATTTCCCCCGACCAATTTTGCAGTATCATGCCAAAGTCCTACCTTTGCGCAAAATAAATCATAAAACTATGACGCTAAAAAACACTTTCTACGCTGCGCTAATTGGCGGCGGCGTGACCATTACTGCTGCCTGCGGAAATCACGGCGGGCAAGAAGCAGCAGCAAACCCGACGCAGTACGTTGACCCGTACATCGGCACAGGCGGGCACGGGCATGTATTTTTGGGAGCAAACGTTCCCTTTGGGCTGGTGCAGCTGGGGCCGTCCAACATCCCCCAAACGTGGGACTGGTGCTCGGGGTACCACATTTCCGACTCCACCATCATCGGGTTTAGCCACATGCACCTGAGCGGGACGGGCATAGGCGACCTCGGCGACGTCAACCTGATGCCCGCCGTAGGGGAGGTTACCCTGAGCAGAGGCGAGGCAGGCGACTACTCCACCGGAATGTACTCCCTGTTTGACCGCGCTACCGAAAAGGCAAAAGCCGGCTACTACGCCGTCCACCTGAACCGCTACAACGTGGACGTGGAGCTGACGGCGACAAAGCGCGTGGGCTTCCACAAGTATACTTTCCCCGCCTCGAGCGAAAGCAGGGTAATTATTGACCTCGCAAACGGGCAGGCGTGGGACAGGCCGGTAGAGGGCTACCTCGTGCAGGAAAGCGATACGGTGGTATCGGGCTACCGCTACTCCACCGGATGGGCGCGCGACCAGCGCATCTTTTTCACCGCCACGTTCTCCAAGCCGATGAAGAGCTTTTCCGTTGACCTCGCCGAAGAGCAGGCGGGAAACGCGCTGAAAGGACAAAGGGTGTACGGGCAGGCTTTTTTTGATACCAAAGAAAAGGAAACGCTGTACGTAAAGGTTGCTCTTTCGCCCGTGAGCATCGAAAATGCCAAGCTGAACATGCAGGCGGAGCTTCCGGGCTGGGACTTTGCGCAAACCGTCAAAGAAGCCGACAAAGCATGGAACGAAGAGCTGGAGAAAATAGCCATCTCTACGAAGGACAAGCGCCAAAAGCGCACGTTCTACACAGCCCTGTACCACACCATGATTGCGCCGTCGGAATTTTGCGACGTCAACGGCGACTACCGCGGCGCCGACGGAAAGATGTACGCCAACGAGGGATTCAAGGCTTACACCACTTTCTCGCTGTGGGACACCTACCGCGCTGCGCACCCCCTGATGACCATCATTCACCCCGAAAAGGTAAACGATATCGTAAGCTCGATGCTCGCCATCTACCGGCAGCAGGGCAAGCTCCCCGTGTGGCACCTGATGGGCTGCGAAACCGACTGCATGGTGGGCAACCCCGCCATCCCCGTGGTAGCCGACGCCATACTGAAAGGCTACGATGGCTTCGACAGGGAGCTGGCCTACGAAGCTATGAAAACGTCGGCTATGCTCAACGAGCGCGGGCTGAAGCTACTCAAGCAGTACGGCTACATCCCTTACGACTGCGGAGAGAGCGAAGGGCTGTCGAAGTGCATGGAGTACGCCATTGCCGACTGGAGCCTTGCGCAGGTGGCGCAGCTGCTGGGCAAAACCGACGACTACAATTACTTCTTGAAGCGCAGCAAATCCTACGAGTACTACTTTGACAAGGAAAGCGGCTTTATGCGCGGACGCTCGGCAAAGGGTGCGTTCAGGCCGTCGCTCAACCCTTTTGAGGCGGTGCACCGCGACAACGACTACACGGAGGGCAACGCTTGGCAGTACACGTGGCTCGTTCCCCACGACGTGGAGGGGCTGATTGGCTTGTTTGGAGGCAAAGAGCGCTTTTTGCAAAAGCTGGATTCGCTCTTCATAGTTGAGGGCGCCTTAGGCGAACACGCCTCCCCCGACATCTCCGGCCTGATAGGGCAGTACGCCCACGGCAACGAGCCGAGCCACCACACCATCTACCTGTACCCGTATGCAGGGCAGCCGCAAAAAACAGCCTACCGGGTGCGCGAAGCGCTCTCAACAATGTACAGCGACACGCCGGACGGCTTGTCGGGCAACGAGGATGTTGGGCAAATGTCGGCGTGGTACGTGCTGTCCTCCATCGGATTTTATCAGGTTGAGCCGGCGGGAGGCAAGTACGTGCTCGGCAGCCCCACGGTGGACAAGGCCGTGATAAAGGTAAAAGATGGCAACACCTTCACCGTTATTGCTGTCAACAACAGCCCCAAAAACAAGTACATCCAAAGCGTATCGCTCAACGGCGCTCCCTACGATAAGTACTATATCGACTTCAAGGACATCGAGCAGGGCGGGGTGCTGGAGATTGTAATGGGAGATGCCGTAAAGTGAGCTGAGCGCTGCTGAATTAAAAAAAATGAAAATTCGTCCGCTATCGGCAACCGAAAAGGGAATGGTAATCACCGTTGCGCTGCTGGCCGTGCTGGTAGCGCTGCGGTGGGGATACATCAGCCAGCGCATCGCCGACGGTATGCGCTACCTGAAGCCACCTGTCGAAAGCTGCGAGTAAAATTTTGAATTTTGAATTGGCTTACGCCGTCAGGAATTCAAAATTCAAAATTCAAAATTCAAAATTTCAGAAGTTCAAAATTTCAAAAAAAGTTATCATCGGATTATCGGGCGGCGTAGATTCCAGCGTTGCCGCGTACCTCCTCAAGCAACAGGGCTTCGAGGTGGAGGCTATGTTCATGCAAAATTGGCACGACACTACGGGAACGCTGCACGGCGATTGCCCGTGGAAGGACGACCTGACCGTTGCGCAGCTCGTGGCCAAGCAGCTCGATATTCCGTTTCACTTCATCGACCTCAGCGCAGCCTACCGGCAAAAGGTGGTGGACTACATGTTTGCCGAGTACGAAAGAGGGCGTACGCCAAATCCGGACGTGCTCTGCAACACCGAAATCAAGTTCGACGCCTTTCTAAAAGCTTGCCTTGACTTGGGCGCCGACTACGTTGGCACAGGGCATTACTGCCGTAAGGAAACCCTGACCGCAGGCGGTGCGCTAACCTACCGCCTGCTTGCCGGAAGCGACCCCAACAAAGACCAAAGCTACTTTCTCTGCCAGCTCTCGCAGCAGCAGCTGAGCAGGGCGCTTTTCCCCATAGGCCACATGCTGAAGCCGGAGGTGCGCGAAGTTGCCCGCCGCCTGAATTTGCCTACCGCAAATAAGAAAGATTCGCAGGGGATTTGCTTTGTGGGTAAGGTTGACCTGCCCGTTTTTTTGCAGCAAAGATTAAAGGCAAAAAAGGGGCTGCTGGTTGAGCTGCCCAAGGACATCCGGCTGCCGCAGCGCCACACGCCGGAGGAGCAGGCCGCGCCGTACCGCTTTTCGCCGTCCGACGGCAAAATTATAGGCGAGCACAGCGGGGCGCACTTTTACACCATTGGGCAGCGCAAGGGGCTGGGCGTTGGCGGACACGTTGAGCCGCTGTTTGTGGTTGCCACCGATGTTGAGCGTAACGTGGTGTACGTTGGCGAGGGGCATAGCCACCCCGCGCTAAGCCGCAGCGCACTTTTTACGCCGGCAGGCGAGGTGCACTGGCTGCGCCCCGACCTTGCTATGCAGGCCGGAATGAAGCGTTGCTACCGGGTGCGCATCCGCTACCGTCAGCCGCTACAGGAGGCTAACTTGCGCTGCTGCAGGGAGGGCATTTACGTTACCTTTGCCGAGCCTCAGCGCGGCGTGGCTTCGGGGCAGCTTGCGGTATGGTACGACGAAGAAGAGCTGGTGGGAAGCGGAGTGATTGCATGACAATTAATAATTAATAATTAATAATTAATAATGGTCATATTTTTCAGTTAGCCGACTCCGGATTCAAAAATTATTCAAATTCATTTTTGAGGAAAATTTGATTTATTAAAAACTTTGGGTGCAAGTGTTGGTACTTATTATGAGTTTCAATAGCCCGTATTGCCCGCAATTACCCCGCAAAAAGCCCGCATTGCCCGCAATACAACACCTTAGTATGATGAATTTAAAATGCAGTCCCCACGGTGCTTGCGGGATAGCCGCTACCTGCTACCGCAGCGGCCGCCCTCGTGGTCGTCGCTGTCGTTGCACTTTTCCGAGCTTGGCTCTACCTCAACGGTGGAGTGCTGTACGCCCAGCAGCGCTGCGCCGGCGCGAATATCGGCTTTGATGCGCGAAACCTCCGTAAGCGAAACCTCGTCGCGGAGCACCACGTGGCAGGTGAGCGCCGCCTGCGTGGTGCTTAGCCCCCAAACGTGGAGGTGGTGAATATCCATAACCCCCGGTACGCTCAGTATTTTTTCTTTCACAGCGCCTATGCTAACGTTCTGCGGTACACCGTCGAGGCTCAGCCGCACGCTGTCCTTTAGCAGCGACCACGTGCCGACAAAAATGATGACGGCAACCGCCAGGCTTATTGCGCTGTCGAGCCAGTACCACGCGGTGAACGTTATCACAATGCCCGCCGCCACCACGCCCACCGACACCAGCGCGTCGGCGGCAAGGTGCAGGTAGGCGCCCTTCACGTTCAAATCCTTGTCTTTGTCGCGGAAAAACATCAGCGCCGTAACGGCGTTGACAACAATGCCTACTCCGGCCACAACCGCCACAACGCCGCCCTCAACGGGTACCGGGGTGAGCATGCGCTCCACCGCCTCGTACACAATGCCGCCAATGGCCGCCAGCAAAATCACCGCGTTGACGAGCGCCGCCAGAATGGTGGCCTTCTTGTAGCCGTAGGTGTAGCGAGCGCTGGGCTTGGCCGTAGCCAGCTTTAGCGCGAGCAGCGCAATCACGAGGCTTGCCACGTCGGCAAGGTTGTGCCCCGCGTCGGTGAGCAGCGCCAGCGACCCCATAATGAAGCCTGCCGCCGCCTCTATCGCAACAAACACAATGTTGAGCACAATGCCAACGGTGAAAGCGCGGCTGGTGCGCGCCATATCAATCCCATGGCTGTAATTATGGTTATGATTATGGTTATGTGACATTTTGAATTTTTGAATTTTTGAATTTTAAGTACAAGGCAAAGGTAAAAAAAATTAGCGGCAAACCAAAAACCATGCACCCCGCCGTCATTCCACAGGGCTACCCAAGCGCAGTGGTAGGAAAAGGAGATTCCTCACTGCATTCGGAATGACGGTACAGGGTGGGGGAATGACACCCCTCCGCGCCGTCATTTCGAATGCAGCGAGGAATCTCCTTTATTCTTTCGTTTTTTTGCTGTTTCAAAAAAAATTCTTTACTTTTGCTCCATTATTTTTTTAATTATACAGTAGTGTTCGCGCAAGATTTTTTAGTAAAGAATTCTGAGAATTTTTACCTCATAACAGATTTGGCCGTATCCTATGCGGGGCTACGTCTGTGTGCGTACACGTACAGGGCTGGCGCAGCCACATACACACACACACACACACACACACACACACACACACACACACACACACACACACACACACACACACACACACACACACACACACACACACACAC
>JAISGH010000073.1 GCA_031263185.1 Prevotellaceae bacterium
ACACACACACACACACAGTTCTGTCTCTCGGCCAGCCCCAAACACACACACACACACACACACACACACACACACACACACACACACACACACACACACACACACACACACACACACACACACACACACACACAGTACTCAGTAAGTTACGTTATTTACACATAACGTACACACGCGGGAATATAGTACTTTTTTCTTTTCCCGCAATACCTCACAACATTTTCTTTACAGGATACTCTCCACAGCCGGTAATTTTCCGCCGCGGAGCAGGCTTGCCCTGCCCCAAGGCGGAGCTTTTGTTTTTATATTTCTCACAGCAAGGCGGAACCCGAAAAGCCATACGAGTAGGGGAAAATTTAGCAATAAAAAATTACGAGTATGAAAAAGAATTACTTAAAAATCGCTGCTGCGGCAGCGTTCGCAGCCGCTGTAGCAACGGGCTGCGGGAGCGGAAAACAGATAGCAGGTACAAGCGCAGGTACAAGCACAGGCGCAGCAACGCCCAACCAACCCTCCTCCGGAACGCAGAAAAAAATTCAGGAGATGCAGGACGAGGCGGCGCTGCTTGAAGCGCAGGCTAAGCTGGATGCCGTTAAGCGCAAAACCGAAATGGAGGCGGCCATGGCGGCAACCGAAATGCCCTGCCAGCAGTTCGACGACGACGAATGGTTTTACGCTACAGGCACTCGGCAGTTCAAAGCAGGCAACATAAATACCGCGCCCACCGCGCTGCTGCGCTCCACCCAGCTGCAAATGCGGCAAAAGCTTGCAGGCGTTTACAAAGCGGTTACGCGCGACTACTTTGACCAGATGAGCACCGACGAAGGAAGCTACGCCAACGAGCATATCGAGAGCGCGGGCGATTTGGTTGTCCGCGCAAAGGTGAACGAAACCTACGAAGTGTGCCGCCGACAGAGCGCCCCCGACGCCAACAACAACATTACGATGTACATGGCCATCAAAGTGAGCAAAAAGCAATTTGTGGACGACGTGGTAAAAGAGATTAGCAAAGACAAGCAGATGGAAATTCGCTTCAACGAAAAGCAGTTCCGCGACAGCGCGTTTAAAGTTTTTGAAGACTCTAACAAGGAGGAGTTCAACAAGTTTAAGGAATCACAGCAGTAATGCTTAACCATTTAAAAATCAAGTAAAAATGAAACCCGTAAACTTTGTAAAAATCACCTTTGCAGCCCTCGCGCTGCTTGGGTTGGGCGGCGCCGTAACCGTAAATGCGCAGACAGCTACGGAAAAGAAGCTCAAAGACCTCAAAGCAAGGCGCGAGCTGGCCAAAGAAACCGTCAGAGACGGCAACCTGAACACGCTGGAGCGCGAGGCTAACGTGGGCGAAGACCCCTGTACGCTCTACGACGACAACGAATGGTACGCCGCTTTCAACCAGAAGGAAGGCAGGCGCGGCGACCCGAAGCTTGCCAACACCCTGCTGGCGTCCTGCAAGCAGCAGCTTTCGCAAAAAATTGAAGGCGCATACAGAGCCGTGCAGCGCGATTACTTTGACGCAATGGACATTAACGAAAAAAGCGCCGCCGTTGCCCATTTTGAAGGCGCAGGCGAAATGGTAGTCGAAAAAATGCTGAAAGAAACTCGCGAAACCTGCCGCAAAACGAGCAACCCCGACGAAGAAAGGGGCAACATCATTATGCACATGAGCATCAAAATCAGCAAGAAAGAGATTGTTGACAAAGTTGTAAAAGAGCTTTCGCAGGACAAGCAGCTACAGCAGCAGCTCGGCGTACGCTTTAGCGAAGAAAAATTTCGCGAATCGGCTTTGAAGCGCTTTGAAATGGACAAAGAGGAAGAATAGTAAAACAACCAAACTCCAACGAGGCGCAAAGCCCTGTTGGAGTTTATAAATTTTTGAAAACCAATGAAATACACTAAATTTTTATTTCTGTCATGCTGCTTTTTGCTGCCAAGCATTGTATTTGGGCAAAGCAGCGCAAAGCCCGACTGGGCAAAAAGCGACTACCACCTGGATCTGAAAAACTCGTACCTCGAAGCGGTGGTGGTTACCAGCGAAGTTTCAACCGACGCAATGCGCCGGAAAGCAAAGGAAATCCTTGCCGAAAGGCGCAGCCTGGCCACAGGCGAAAGGGTGATTTTTGGCGACGGCGAAGCGAAAAACCAAAGCGGGCTGACAATTTACGCCAAACCTATTCTCGAATGGATTGACTACGAGAACGAAGTAGGGTATTTTCTTTTTCAGACAAAGAAAAAAATAAGCGCACAGTACGAAGACGTGTCATACACCGACACCTACGGCTTTTCTCCCCGCGTATTCGTGCCCGGCATGGCGCAGCTGCATAAGAGCAGCACAACAAAAGGTGTTCTGTTTATTGCAGGCGAAGTGGCCATGATTGGGGGCATAGTGGTATGCGAAGGGCTGCGCGCGTCGTACGAATCCAAAATCAATACAACGCACAGCGCTGTCGACAAGAAGACCTACATCAGCAACGCCGACAACATGCAGAACGCGCGCAACATCTTTATTGCAGGGGCGGCAGCCCTGTACGCGTGGAACGTAATTGACGGCATTGTAGCCAACGGCAAAAAGCATATACGGATTGGCGATGCCAACCTGAAGATCACGCCTTACGCCTCTCCCTACGCCGGAGGCGTGGTATTTGCGCTGAATTTTTAATCGCTAAACAAAAAAAACAGCATGAAAAAAATAGCATTTTTACTGAGCAGCGCGCTGCTGCTTATCGGCGCGTACAGCGGGTGCACAAAGGACACGGTCAGCATATACGCCACGCTCTACGGCGTAGTAAGCGACCACGAAACCGCCGAGCCGATTGCCGGCGCCAGCGTAGTGCTTAGCCCGGGCGGGAAAACCAAAACCACCGGCGCCGACGGAAGCTACGAGTTTGCAGACCTCGACGCGCAGCAGTACACCATTACCGTGCAGAAAACGGGCTACGGCACCAACCGCAAAACGGTTACCGCCGTAGCGGACGAGAAGACGGAGGCAAATATTCCGCTGACCAAGAACAGCTAACTTTTAAAACCAAAAAGATGAAGAAGATTTTTTATTTTATGACGGCAGCCGCGCTTGTCGGCATCTTGTATGCCGGATGTAAAGATGATGAAAAAACAGAGTCAAAGCAGCAGGTACGTATATACGGGAGTATTGTAGATGATAACGGAAACCCCATTGCCAATGCAACCGTTACGATAGATGATCAAAAGTGCTTAACCGGTGCTGACGGTATGTACGAGGTCTTTCTGCCGAGTGAACCTAGATATGTTGTCGTTTATGTGTCTTTACCCGGTCACACTTGTACTATCTATAGTTATCAGGCTAGTGATATTGGCCGGATATATCTTAAAACAGCAACAAATTCAAGGCACGATGCTCGTTGCCGTTTAAATACCCTTGATAGCTATAGCTGCCAATACACAGTTTGTAATTGAAAGGCCTAATCGTTTAAAAGCAAAAAGCAATGAAGAAGATTTTTTATTTTATGGCGACAGCCACGGCGCTGATGTGCGGCTGCGCAGAGGACGAAGGGAGCGAAGAAGGACAAACTGCTGCTGCACAAATTCATGGCACAGTGGTGGCCAACGGCGAGCCGGTAAATGCGGCTGCCATATTGCTAACGCCGGGCGGAGGAACGAAAGTTACCGGTAGCGACGGCATGTATGATTTTTCCGATTTGCAGCCCGGACGCTACGAGCTGAAAGCCTATAAGGAAAGCTACCAGAGCTTCAATAAAAGCATAGACCTTGCAGCCGGTAAAAACGAAGAGCTTGCCATTACGCTGACCGCAAGTACAGGCAAGCTTTCGCTAAACAAGGCGTACGTTGACATGGGGTCAAACGAAAGCAACAACGTGGCAGGATTCAGCATCGTGAACAGCGGCAATGCCGAGTTGGCATGGTCAATTACCAACGCAGCGGGATGGATAACCCAGATTGACCCGCAAAGCGGGACAGTAAGCGCCAACAGCTCCGAAGCAGTGGTATTTACCATTGACCGCAGCAGGTTAAGCGCCAACACAGAGGACAACCACGCCACGCTGATAGTGCGCTCTACTACCGCAGGCGATGGCTCTGCCGCCGAATTGCTTGTAACTGTGTTTGGCATTGGCAACGGTACAAACACAACCATTGGCAACGATAAAGATTATGTCGTTATTGGCGACCTCTACGTGCAGACTCAAGATATGGGCGGTAGAATGGATTGGACAAGCGCAAATAGCTCCTGTGAAGGCGCGACGACAGGTGGCTTTGATGACTGGTATTTGCCAAGCATGAGTGAACTGGGAGTGTTGTACGCCAAAAACGTGGCAATTGGCGGATTTGTAAACGAAAATTCCGAAACAGAGTCTTCTTATTGGAGCAAAGATTCTTACAATACAAATTATCACTATCTTATCGCATTTTCGGATGGGCAACAAGGGCGTGCGTATGGCGCTTCTTGGACTACGGGAAGTAGTTCCAGCAGCTATTTTGACGGTGCTCGTTGCCGCTGTGTCCGCAAAGCCTCTCCCTTGCCGGTGGTTTCTACTTTGCCCGCTACCAACGTTACGGCAAATGCCGCCACGCTAAACGGCAAAATAGAAAACAAAGGCGAGCCTGCCTTTACCGAAAGAGGTTTTGTGTACTCCAATACTTTCCAAAATCCTACCGTAGAAGACGGTGTCGCTACAACTACCAAAAGAGCAGTTTCTGGTACAAGTACGGACTTCAGCGCAAACATAGCGAGCTTAACTGCTGAAGCAGCTTACTACGTCCGCGCCTACGCTATCAATAGCAATGGAACGGTATATGGAGAGTCGCTTAGCTTTAAACCTACGGCAGTAGTGGATTACGTTGTGCTGCAGTCGGAAGGAATTATGGTGCAAAAAAATGATATAAGCAGCGGTACCGATTGGGTAAGTGCAGGTAATTTGTGTAGGGCTTCAAGTGTAGGTGGATATAGCGATTGGAGATTGCCGACTCGGGGAGAATTATCAGCATTGTATAGCAATAGGGCTACAATAGGTGGGTTTAGTTCAAATAACTATTATTGGACTTCTGATGTTTATTCTTCTTATAATTATCAATATTATCATCTTAGCTTTGCTACCGGAAGTACCAGCTATTCTTATTCATCATCTTCGTATCGTGCTCGCGCCGTTCGCACGTTGCCGTAAAAACACCAAAAATTACCATAAAAGGCCACATTATTTTAGCCAAAAGAAAACAAGGAGTATTGCCGAAAATCCCATAATAGAGTAGGCGCAATTTTTTTTAAACAAAAAATATGTATCAGCTATTTACAAAAACAGCAGCGAGGGTAAACGCTTGCAGCGCAATGGGGCGAGAAGCCATTCAAAAAAGCCGCGTCAGTCCGAAAAACGATAGGAGTAGGGGAAATTTTTTAATGACCGCAGCGTTGCTGCTAGTTTTGGGTGCAGCTATGCAAAGCTGCTGCATGCTGATGCCAAATTTTAATACAAAAGACGTGAGCGTTTCTGTTACGCCGTCTAATGCCGATATTCTCTTCCAAAGCGGCAATAAGGCTGGCACAGGCAGCTGCCGCTTGCATTTTGGCTGTGGAGACAAGCAAACGGCGTACTACCAGCTCACGCTGCAAGCCGCAGGTTACAGAACGAAAGTAGTAAAAGTCTATAAATCAAATAGTTCTATCAGCTATACGTTGGACAAAAAGGTGGATACTTATGTAAACGTTTCTGTTACGCCGTCAAGTGCCGGTATTTATTATCGCAATGGAAACAAAGCAGGAACCGGCAGCTGTCAGTTAACTTTTGACGAAGATGAAAAACCAAATACATATTATGAACTCACGCTTGATGCCCCCAACTACTACAGCCAAACGGTAAAGGTTCTCAAATCAGACGGCTCAAAAAGCTTTACGTTGGCTCGCAAGCCAATAAAAACAGTGGTAGTAATTCCTGCCGAAGCTGAAATTTCGGTGAATAACGAACCTGTAGGAAAAGGAAGATATGACATATCTTTTGAAAATAAAGATAGAGTACTGCTTACATTCAAGGCTGTCGGTTACGAAACAGCGTCTTACTATCTTCTGAAGAGCAACACCGAGCAAACCGTTACCTACGAATTGGACAAAGATGAGGCGTATGAAAATTCTCTTGGCGGCGCAACAGCGGCTCAGTATGCCAACAAATGGGTGCCGATAACCGTAAGAAAAGGGCTTAGCCAGGACGAAGTATGGCTGCGAATGATGAGCATTGTCAGAGAACATTTTGAGCAGATCGAAAAAACGGACAAAAGTTCGGGTTGGATAAAGACGTTTCCTGCACTAACGCCGTATAAAGCGTCCGATGTAAGAACTACATTGGAAATTGCCCCAAGCTATTCAACAGGAGAAATGCAGTACAAGGTTCGCCTTTACTTTGAAAAGCGCAAAAAAGGCAGCGGCAACGAAGGTTGGGAAAAGTATGACCGTTTGATGAAAATGTACAGAGATGTCATCCCAAACATGTTAAATTCTGTTGGCGGAGGAATGTAATGATGAAAAAAATAATTTTATTCGCTGCCGTAATTGCTTTTTGCATTAATGTAAATTCACAAAATTACAGAGGACTCTACAAAACCGTAGTAGTAATTCCTTCCGATGCCGAAATTTTAGTGAACAACGAACCTGTAGGAAAAGGGAAATACGACGTGTCTTTTGAAGGCAGAGATAAAGTACTGCTTACGCTCAAGGCTGTTGGCTATGAAGCAGCGTCTTACTACCTTCTGAAGAGTAACACCGAGCAAACCGTTACTTACAAATTAGACCCCGACGAGGCGTATGAAAATTCACTTGGCGGCGAAACTGCTGCTCAGTATGCCAATAGGTGGGTGCCGGTAGCTGTAAGAAAAGGGTTGTCAGAGGACGAGGCCTGGATGCGCATAATGAGCATCGTCAGGGAGAATTTTGAGCAGATCGAGAAAACCGATAAAAGTTCCGGCTGGATAAAAACATTTCCTGCAGTAACGCCCTATAAGGCATCAGATGTAAGAGTTACATTGGAAATTGCTCCAAGCTACGCAACGGGAGAGCGTCAATACAAAGTTCGCCTTTCTTTTGAAAAGCGCAAAAAAGGCAGCGGCGACGAAGGTTGGGAAAAGTATGACCGCCTGATGAAAACGTATAGAGATGTCATTCCTAATCTACTAAATTCCGTTGGCGGCGGAATGTAATAGAGATTAAGTCAATTTAATTACAGGTTAGGGGGAACTCCTAAAAACTCCCCCAAATGAGGTAATGAGGTTAATGTACATCGTTACTCTCGTTACTACTGAGGTTGTTTTGTTGAGAAAATTAGGTAGAAATGAGGTTGCACCTTCAAAAGAGCCTCATTACGCTCGGTTCCAACCTCATTTCCAACCTCATTTTCTCAACAAAACAACCTCAGTAGCAATGTATTACGAATTTCTCCCTAACCTCATTACCTCATTTTAAGGAAATTGAGTTTTTAGGAGTTCTCTTAGAATTTTAATTTTTATAGCAATCTTGTTATCATCGCATAAAAATAAATTGACTTAAACTCTATTGAATATAATCTCTAATGAAAAAGATTATTTATTTTGTAATGGTAGCTGCGCTGGTGTAGGTCTGCGCAAAAACGGAGGCAAACTATTCCGCAGACAAAGAGTAATTGGGTTTTAAGCAAAAGCGTTCTTTGACATACTGAATTTTACCGAAAAAAGGTTGCTACTTGGAAAAAATGTATTAGTTTTGCAGCCATAAAAATAGCACTCAAAAAAATTATATACATGGCAAAATACACAAAAGAGGAGTATGCGCTTGCTAAAAAGCAGTCGGATGAGTTGTTTGCTCTAATCCTCAAAAAAACAGGAACTTCGCGCAGTAAGCTCTATGAGCTTGCAAAGCACGAATTTGTTGCTGCAAACCTTGACGTTGTAACCTCTGACGAGCGGAAACAGTTTGACAGGCTGGTTTTTGGATTATGAGCAGTAAAATAAAACGTATTTACGTTGATACCAACGTACTAATCAACTATTGCACAGGGCAAGATAGAGATGTAAAAGCATTGGCGTACGTTTTTTCAAAGCGCAGAAAGGAGGTGCTTTTTACTTCTTCTTTGGCTGTAGTGCAGACGATTACAAAATTACAATCGGGCAGTAAGCAGCATAGCAGAAAGGCATACTCAAGAGAAACAACCATAAAAAAACTCAATGAAATATTACCAAAATTCACGGTTTTAAGCCTGTCGCTTTCCGATATAAAAGCAGGTTTTAATCATTTGAATAGCGATGTAGAAGATAGCGTACACTACGTTTTAAGCCAAAAAATGAAGTGCGATGCCATTCTGACAAACAATACAAAGGATTTTGCATATTTCAAAAACGTTGCGCTGCTTGACGCTAACTTGGCATTTTTGAAGCCCAAAGTACAGTAGCGGCTATTCTCCGATTTATTGGCGCCCACAAGAGTACGATGCAGTAGATTGCTCAGCTATTTAAAACACAGTAATTATGGCAAGGATAAAAGATGAAAATCAGTAGAAAAACGTGTACCGCTAATACTCTTGTCAATCTGTAAAGCAAATTCTTGTCAATCTGTAAAGCAAATCCTTGTCAATCTGTAAAGCAAATTCTTGTCAATCTGTAAAGTAAAAAATATTCCCGTATCTTTGCAAAAAAAATGGAAGATATGAGCTACTATTCAAGAATGTTATCGACACGACAAAATTTTCAAAACCAGCCTCTTTAAACATTATTACCGGCGCCGGAATGAGCTACACCCGTCCGGACGGAGTAAATGTAATATCAATCGGCGCGCTTGGAAAATAATGATTACGAGCTTAGCGGTTACGAATTTTTAACTTTAAATTTTGCACAGTTACCGGCATAAAAGTACAACGGAACGTTTTTATGCCTACCTTTGGCGCATTATGGTGCGAGTTGCAAAGCATATTATCACGGTTGCCCTCTGCCTGCTGGTTATCGGCGGGGCGGTGAGCGTACGCTTTTACGTTTCGGAGTGCATGCACAGCGGCAACGTGCAGCTCGCAATGGCGAAAGACCACAGCAGCTGCTGCAGCCACGACGACAGCGCACCCGAAGAGCCTCACGAGGACGGCTACTTTGCTGCTCTCGAAGATGAGTGCTGCAAAGTATCATCGCTATCCGTAAGCGTAAGCTCGTTTGAGGTTTCGCAAGCGCTCAAGCTGAGCGTTGACCTGCCTTTTGTTACTATTCCCTGCCTCCTGCCTTTTGCCTGCGCCGACGGCGGCAGCCTCGCGACGGCTGTAGCCCGCGCGCCGCAAATAGCCGACGCCTGTCCTGCGCCCATCATCTACCTGCATGGGCAGCTGAGGTTATGATACGTGGTGTAAAAAATGTTGCTTGCTGCAAGTAAGGCAAGCCTGTTTTTTTATACATCATTTACCATAACATTTTCAGCAAAAATCATGAAAAAAATATTTTTACTGCTTGCTCTGCCGCTAAGCGTGGCGGCAAGCGCGGTAGCCGGCGCAGCCAGCGTTCACGGAGTGGCGCTGGGCGTTGACGGCAAGGGGGCGGAGGAACCCCTGGCCGGAGCAACCGTTTTTTGGCTGGGCGCCGCAGGCGGCGCTACTGCCAACGCCAACGGCGTATTCCTCATTGCCCGCACCGGAGCCGAAACCCGATTGGTGGTCATGTCCTTCGGCTACCAAACCGATACCGTTACCGTTGACAGCGCCGCCGGGCATGTAGAGGTGCGGCTCGCGGCCAACAATTACGCCCTCGACGAGGTAGAGGTGCACGGGCGGCAAAAGGGCACATCCATTTCCCGCATCAACGCCATTACCACCGAGGTCATTTCGTCGGCAGGGCTTACCAAGCTGGCGTGCTGCAACCTCGCCGAGAGCTTCGAGAACAGCGCCACGGTTACCGTTGGGTTCAGCGACGCGGTGTCGGGTACGAAGCAAATCCGTATGCTGGGGCTGGCCGGCATTTACTCGCAAATGCTGGACGAAAGCCGCCCCGTAATGCGCGGCCTCGCCGCTACCTACGGCCTGAGCTACACGCCCGGAGCCTGGATGGAGGGGATACAAATATCAAAGGGTACATCTTCCGTAGCCGGCGGATACGACGCCGTAACGGGGCAAATCAACATGGAGCTTCGCAAGCCAACCAGCCCCGAGAGGCTCTTTGTAAACGCCTACCTCAACAGCGACTACCGGGGGGAGCTGAACGTGGCCTGGGCAGCGCAGCTCACGCCAACGCTGCACAACATCCTCCTGCTGCACGCCTCCGGCGACCCCGGCATGGTGGACGTCAACCGCGACGGATTTGCCGACCAGCCGCAGGCGCGCCAGCTCAACGTTGCCGACAGGTGGCTATACACCTTCGGCAGCGGGGCAATGCTTCGCGCCGGCGTACGCTTCCTGACGGAAGACCGGCAGGGCGGACAAACAAGCTTCGACAGAAAAACCGACAGGAGCGATACGCTGAAGTACGGCAGCTACATTGCCAACCGCAACTTCAACGCCTACGCCAAGCTCGGCATACCCTTCGGCAGCGACCAGCGCAGCAGCGCCGCGCTGGTGGCGGACTACACGCTGCACGAGCAAAAATCGTTTTTCGGGCAGAAAATATACAACGGTACGGAGCAGTCGGTATACGTAAACGGCCTGCTGCTGCTGGCCCTGGGGCAGCGCCACAGCGCAACTTTCGGGCTGGGGCTGCGCGGCGATTTTTACGAGGAGGAGTACAGCTTTGGCGCGAGGAGCGTAGCCGGCTTGCAGCACCTGCTGCACGAAAACGAGCTGGTGGGCGGCGCGTTTGGCGAGTACACCTTCAGCCTCGAAAACAAGCTGACCGCCATTGCCGGGCTGCGCGTTGACCAAAATAGCCTGTACGGAACGCTCGTTACGCCGCGCGTCCACGTAAAGTACGACGTTACCGAAACGCTCGCCGCGCGCGCCTCTGCCGGACGCGGCCTGCGCTCGCCCAACGCCATTACGGACAACATTTGGGTCATGGCAAGCCAGCGCAACCTTGAGGCCGCGGAAAAACCGAAAATGGAGGAGGCGTGGACGTACGGCGTGAGCCTTGTTAAGTACATCAGGGTGAACAATCAGGAAAAGGCCACCGTCAGCGCGGACTTTTTCCACACCTCGTTTGCCAACCAGCTCATTGTAGACCAGGAGGTGAGCGGCAACCGGATTTTGGCCTACAACCTCAACGGTGCCTCGTACGCCAACACCTGGCAGGTGGACGCTAACGTAGAGCCGGTGGAGCGGCTGGGGATATACGCCACGTTTCGCTACAGCGATACTAAGGTGCAGCTTCGCGAAGTGGGATTTGTACGCAGGCCGCTTGTGGACAGGTTCAAGGGCTTGCTCAGCGTATCGTACGCCACCAAGTTCAACAAGTGGATGCTCGACGTAACGGCGCAGCTCAACGGCCAGAGCCGCCTCCCCGACAGCAGGTACGTAGCCTACGACTACGACGCTGCGGATGGCTACTCGCCCGTTTACCCCATGTTCTACGCGCAAATCACCAAGCGCTACCGCACGCTCGACGTGTATTTGGGCTGCGAAAACATTGCCAACTACATGCAGGAAAATCCCATCATCTCGGCAGGCAACCCGGGCGGCAGGGATTTCAACGCAAGCGTAGTTTGGGGGCCGCTCATGGGGCGCAAGCTTTACCTCGGCTTGAGGTGGACGCTTGACCGCTGAGGCTTAACCAACTTATTTTCTATTTTTCTAAATTTTTATTATCATGAGAAACTTAAAATTGGCGCTGCTTGCCTTCACGACAATGCTTGGCGCAACAACACTGAAGGCCGCGCTAAAAGCCGGCGAGGCAGAGGTAACCTTCAAGACTACCATCCACTGCGACCACTGCAAGGCAAGGCTGGAGAAAAGCATCCCTTTCGAAAAGGGCGTGGAAGATATGGAGGTAAAGCTCTCCGACAAAACAGTTCGCATTAAGTACAAGGTGGCCAAAACAAGCGTGGAAAACCTCAAAAAGGCCATAGAAAAGTTGGGCTACGAGGCCGAAGCTATAGCGGAAAGCAAGGCGGAGGAAGAAAAGAAGTAGAGCGGCTGAGGTAAAAATGCCGGCCTCGCTCGCTACCATGTTCGAGCGTGGCCGACGCTTCCTTTAGCAGCTCCTTTTTCAGCTTCTCTACCATCATAATGTTGAATATCCCGATTTATCCGCAAATAGGAGAGGAAATAGTTAACTTTTTGCCTGCCGAAACAATTACCCGATTGTCGCTTACTGATAGCAATTTGTCAATTCGGCGGA
>JAISGH010000144.1 GCA_031263185.1 Prevotellaceae bacterium
ATTTGCTATATATTTTTAGGTGCTGATTGCCGAAAGCAAAGTAAAGTAGCGCTGTTGCTTTCATTTTCTTGAAAGTTTTTGAATTGGTACTGCAAAAAGGTAGCAATTTTTTCTTTACCTGTAAAACTTTACCTGTAAAAAATAGCTCCAAAGGGTGTAATTCAATTTGTCGTTCTCTCTTTCCGTATCGTTTTCAGTATTTCTTCCCCCGTGCCGATGCGGTAGCCGGCAGCCGAGTACAGGATGCCGCCGTTGCGGGAAAGGTAGACCGTTAGCGGGAAATTGTCGTTGAAGTCCATTTGCAGGGCGCCGGTTACGGCGCGCAGCAGCTCGCGGTGGCCGTCGATAGCCTGACTTGTGTTTTGCGGCAATCCTTTGAAAGTTGCAATCGCGGAGGCGGACGTTGCCTTGTCGTCCGGAGCTACGAGCAGCACACCTCCGCCCCATGCGTCCATATCCTCCCGCACGGCCGGAAAGTCTTGCAGGATGTGCTTCGACGGCTCCTTGCTCATGTCGAGAAAGCACAGCGTTAGCCCTTTTCCCTTCGACAGCTCCTTTAGCGTTGCCTTAGCACCGCCGGTTAGGGCAACAACCGAGTTCATGTCCACAATTCCCTTTACAAGCAGCTTGCCTCCCGTTTCCGGCAGGCGAATGGTTACGCGGGCAGGCGCAGCCTTTTTTAGCGTAAAGTATTCGGTGCGGACAAACACCGAGCCGTCGTTGGCGCGGCTGCCCGTCATCAGGCGGTAGTAGCCATCGTCCAAATCTATGGTGTAGGGAAATTGGGCAACCTGCGGGCTGTCTTCAAAGTCAAGCGTTCGGAAATCGCCGTCCTTGAAGTACGCCAGCGTGTAGTGGGTGTAGTAGCCGGGCTTGGTGAGGTTGCCCGGCGCATTGTGCACCGTTAGCTTGGCCTTGGGCAGGTTGAGGGAGCTGTCCGGCTCAAACATCACGTCCACCCACTGCCCGCTTTCAAAGTACTGGGTTTTCCCCGTGCTGCTCTCTATCCGCGCCGGAATACCGAAGCTGCGGCAGGCGGCCACGAAAAAGATATTGCGCGAGCGCCGGTCGGCTATTTTCAGCTCGTACACTCCCTGCGGGGTAATCCGGCAATTGTAGTAATTTTCTTCGTCCTTGATTTTTATTTCGCTCTTTACGTAGTCAACAATGAGGCCAACGTTGCTGCGAGCGGCCTCCTGCCTGTCCGCGCTCAGCTGCTGCCGGGCGTAGCTTCGCCAGGGCTTTATCAGCTCCCTGTCGATGCGCGGCGAAAGAATGTAGGGGACAATCAGGCTGCCGGGTGTTCCGTTTTTTACCCGAAAATCGCCCCGATTTTGCAGGTGGTCGCTCAGGTAAGCAGCGGGAGTATCGCGCAGGTCTTTTGCCGCCAAAGAGGCCAAAAACGGGAACAAATCCGGGTGACACCTGTTTTGGGTAATGAAATCTTTAACTTCGCGCCAGCTTCCCTGCGCAAGGTTCAGATACTTCCACGCTTCGTCCGGATTTAGCCCGTGCTGCTTTGCCAGCAGACGCGCCTCGTTTTCCCTGATAAACGTGCTCATGTAGGCGTTCCGGATGGAATCTTCGTACGTCAGGCGGCAGGCGTTGGCCGCGATTTTGTCGGGCGGCAGCTCCTTCACCGCCTGCTCGGCCGGCACGTTGACAACAAAATTTTCCTCGCCGGCCAATCCTGCCCTGCGGTTTAGCCGAACAAGGGTAGCGGCCTCGCTTCCGGCCTCCGATTTTTGGTAGCCAAAGCGGTCGCCTTTGCTTGCCCAAACAATCAGGTCGCCTTTTCCGGAAATGATAGACGTTGTGCCGTCCTTTCCGGTAACGGTTTCGGCAATTGCGTACAGCTCGGCGTAGTTGTAGACTTTGAACTGCACCCTGGCGCCTTCCACCGGCCTGTCGTCTTCGTCCGCCACCCTGACTTCCACCTTGCGCGTGGCGGCGTAGTGCTCCAGCAGGTTAATTTTGGAGTAGAGGGGCGTTTCCAGATTTTTTTCCTCCGGGCCGGTGTACAGGCCAAATACGACGGTGTGAACCATCATGGCGCGCTTGGCAGGCCCGGTGAACCATGCGGCGTCCAGCTCCGGCTCCGGCTCGCAGGCGCCTAAGTAGCGCCACTGTCCGTCTATCCAAGCCTCCACCCATGCGTGGTTATCGTCGGTGTGCACCCAGCGGGGCGTGTAGCACTGGCGGGCGGGGATGCCCACGGCGCGGAGCGCGGCGGTGGTAAACGTCGATTCTTCGCCGCAGCGCCCCCATGCGGTTTTCACCAAAGCCAGCGGCGCCGAAGTCCGCGAGTCGGTGCCTCGGTACGCAACTTTTTCGTGGCACCAGTGGTTTACCTCCAGAGCGGCCTCGTACATGGAGAGGTCTTTTACCCGCTCTTTCAACTCCTCAAAAAAAGCAATCCGCGCCGTATCGAGGTATTCGTTGTTGACACGGTAAACCATCACAAAGTGGCGAAAAATATCGTCGGGAACGGTTTTGCCCCACGAAAAGTAGCTGCGGGCTTTGAAGGCGGCATCCACCTGCTTCAAAAAGAACTCGCCGTCGTAGTCGGCCAAGTCGCACAGGGGCATGTAGGCGTACAGAAATTCGAGCGCCTCGCGCTGCTCAAGGCTCGTGCTTTCCTTTTCGAGCACCGAAAACAGCGCCTCGCTTCGGCCTTGCGCTTCGGCCTTGCGCTTTTCAAACTGCTCCAGAACTTGCTTTCGGTAGGCTTCTTGCTTCAGGAAATGCTCTTCGCGCTCGCACGACGAAGCAGCTAACGCCGCGCACAGCGCCAAAATGGAGAATGATAAATTTTTCATACAGAATGGTTTTTTTGTGATTGATTTTTTGTGATTAGGGATGAGAAATAAATAACATATAGATGACATTTTTAACTGTTATGTCTTGTTTATTCGTCATTACTTATAATTGATTTCAGCGCCTCTTTGACTTTTTGCGCGTCCGTTGTCAGCAGGCTATACTCTTCGGATTGGCAGCTCAGCCGTGGGTTTCGGTGCTGCATTTTGCTTTCCGTGCGGCTACGGAACGTGCCGTGCATTTCTTTCAGCCCGGTTTTTCGGATTAGCTCGCCGGCATTTTCGGGCGTAATTCCCGAGCCGGGCATAATGGCAATGCGGCTACCGGCCTTTTCGATCAGCTGCCGGATAACGTCTGCCCCCTCGATGGCTGTACTGTAGCCGCCCGAAGTCAAAATTCGCTCGCAGCCCAACTCGATGATATCCTCCATAGCCCGAAAAAGGTCGTTGCTCCGGTCGAACGCCCGATGAAACGTAACGCCCATAGCGTACCGGCGGGCAGCCGCTACCAGCTCGCGGCACCGCTCCGTGTCAACGCTTCCGTCCGGGCGGAGCATCCCGATGACCACGCCGTCGCAGCCGGCTTGCCCGCAGAAGTGGACGTCCGACTTCATAATGCTAAACTCCGCATCGCTGTACAGGAAATCGCTGCCACGCGGCCTGATGAGCACGTAAAGCTTGATGTGCAGCCCCCTCCGCGCCTCTTTGATTTGGGCTGCCGAAGGAGTTGTTCCGCCTTCGGGAAGGTTGGCGCAAAATTCAATCCGCTGAGCGCCGGCCAACTGTGCAGCCAGCGCTCCGGAAACGGAATCGGCGCAAATTTCAAGGACATGTTTTTTCTCCACCTTTTTTCTCTACCATTTTTTCCACCATTTTCTCCACCATTTTCTCCACCAATGTTAGCTCGTATTACTTTGCAAAGCTACATGAAAATCCTGCGATTTGCAAGCGCGTAAAAAAATGGGCTAAATCTTTTTTTTGAGGTGCTATGAAAATAGCTTGCAGCTCGGTAGTTAGGGTACGGATAGAATGAGGGCGGCTGGAAACCTCATTTTCACCTAATTTATCTAACAAAACTACCTCAGTAGTATATAGTTACATAATATATCCAAACCTCATTACCTCATTTTTTTTGTGCCCATTTCATCGTTTTAATGAGGTAATGAGGTTGTTGATATGCATATTAATTCATTGCTACTGAGATTGTTTTGTTAGATAAATTAGGTAAAATGAGGTTTCAAACTTTAGCAGGAGTGACGGTGGGAGAAAGGCAGAAAAATAGCCCGCGCACAGCATAAAAGTTATGCCAATAGAACATGGACACCACCGGTTTGCGCGCAAGCGATTGAAAAGAAAAACGCAGATAGGGATTTATCTGCGTTTTTCCTAAAATCTGTGCCGTCTGCGGGCTGAAAAAAACCTTACGTCCTGCGGCGCTTTACTTACTTTCCTTGATGGCAGCGTGCGCTGCGGCAAGCCGCGCAATGGGTACGCGGAACGGCGAGCAGCTTACGTAGTTTAGCCCTATGTGGTGGCAAAACTCTACCGAACTCGGCTCACCGCCGTGCTCGCCGCAGATACCCACCTTGAGGCTTGGGCGCACCGAGCGCCCTTTGACGGTTGCCAAGCCTACCAGCTGCCCTACGCCGGTTTGGTCGAGGATTTGGAAGGGGTCGCTTTTCAGAATACCCTTTTCTATGTAAATGGGCAGGAATTTGCCCACATCGTCGCGGGAGAAGCCAAAGGTCATTTGCGTAAGGTCGTTGGTGCCAAACGAGAAAAATTCGGCGTATCCGGCCACCTTTTCGGCCGTAAGCGCGGCGCGCGGCACCTCAATCATGGTGCCTATCTTGAAGTCTATCCTGTCGTTTACCTCGGCAAATACCTTTTCGGCCGTTGAGCGGATAAGGTCGGCCTGCAGCTTCATTTCGTTCTGCGTACAGGTGAGCGGCACCATGATTTCGGGAATCGCTTGGACGCTTTTTTTCTTCAGGTTGATGGCGGCCTCGATGATAGCGCGGGTTTGCATTTCGGTAATTTCGGGGTAGGTGTTGCCCAGACGGCATCCGCGGTGCCCCAGCATGGGGTTTACCTCGCTCAGCGCCTCAACGCGCTCCCGCACTTCGGCCAGCGAAACGCCCATTATCTTTGCCATTTCCTCCTGCCCTTTTTGGTCGTGGGGAACAAACTCGTGCAGCGGCGGGTCGAGCAGGCGCACGGTGACGGGCAAGCCCTGCATGGCCTCAAAAATTCCTTCAAAATCTTTGCGCTGCAGCGGCAGTAGCTTTGCCAGGGCCTTGCGGCGACCGGCCTCATCTTTCGACAAAATCATTTCGCGCATAGGCCAAATTTTGTCTCCCTCAAAAAACATGTGCTCCGTGCGGCACAGCCCAATTCCCTGCGCTCCGAATGATCGCGCAACGGCGGCATCGTGCGGTGTATCGGCGTTGGTGCGCACCTGCAGGCGGGCGTACTTGTCGGCAAGCGCCATGAGCGAGGCAAAATCGTTGCTTGGCTCGGCGGCGGTGGTTTCTATCTGCCCCGGGTAAACGTTGCCGGTGGAGCCGTTGAGCGAAATCCAGTCGCCCTCCTTGAGCGCCATGTCGCCAACCTTAACGGTGCGCGACTTGTAGTCAATGGTGAGCGTTCCCGCCCCCGATACGCAGCATTTGCCCATGCCGCGCGCCACTACTGCCGCATGTGAGGTCATGCCGCCTCGTGAGGTTAGAATACCCTCTGCAACGGTCATGCCTTTGAGGTCTTCGGGTGAGGTTTCTACGCGCACCAGAATCGCTTTCTTGCCCTGCTGGTGGCAAACCTCGGCGTCCTCGGCAAAAAACACGATTTGCCCCGTAGCGGCGCCGGGCGATGCCGGCAGCCCTTTTGCAATGGACTTGCCCTTTGCCAGCGCCTCCTTTTTAAATACAGGGTGCAGTAACTCATCCAACTTTTCAGGCTCGCAGCGGAGCACTGTTTCCTGCTCGTTAATCATACCCTCCTTGAGCATATCGTTGGCAATTTTTATCATGGCAGCCCCCGTGCGCTTGCCGTTGCGGGTTTGGAGCATCCAGAGTTTTTTGTCCTGTATGGTAAATTCAATATCCTGCATGTCGCGGCTATGCTGCTCCAGATTTTGCTGGATGTTGAACAGCTCGTGGTACACCGCCGGCATTGTTTCCTGAAGCGAAGGGTACTTGGTGCTGCGCTCAACCTCCGTAATGCCCTGAGAGGCCGCCCAGCGCTTGGAGCCTTCGATGGTAATTTGCTGGGGCGTACGAATTCCGGCTACCACATCTTCGCCCTGCGCGTTGATAAGGTACTCGCCGTTGAAGATGGCCTCGCCGGTGGCGGCGTCGCGCGTAAAGGCAACGCCCGTGGCCGACTCGTTGCCCATGTTGCCGAACACCATAGCCTGCACGTTGACGGCGGTGCCCCACTCCTCGGGGATTTTGTTCAGGCGGCGGTAGAGAATGGCGCGATCGTTCATCCAGCTGTTGAACACCGCCATCACTGCGCCCCACAGCTGCTCCCACGGGTCTACGGGAAAATCTTTGCCCGTGCTTTTTTTCACTGCCTCCTTGAATTTTGCCACCAGCAGCTTCAAGTCGTCGGTGGTGAGGTCGGTATCCTGCTCTACGCCGCGCGAAGCTTTCAGGTGGTCAATAATTTTTTCAAAGGGGTCTTCGTCATCCTTGCTTTCGGGCTTCATTCCCAGCACCACGTCACCGTACATTTGCACAAACCGGCGGTACGAATCCCACGCAAAGCGCGGATTTCCGCTTTTTTTGGCGAGCGTTTCCACCGCTTCGTCGTTTAGCCCGAGGTTGAGGATGGTGTCCATCATGCCGGGCATGGAGGCGCGCGCACCGGAGCGCACCGAAACCAAGAGAGGGTTGGCGTTATCGCCAAACAGGGCGCCGGCAACGGCAGCTTCTATTTGCTTCATTGCAACCTCAACTTCGGGCTGAATCATCAGCACTACCGATTCTTGCCCCATCTTGTAGAAGGCATTACAGACCTCTGTCGTAATGGTAAATCCCGGAGGAACGGGCATCCCTATGAGGTTCATCTCTGCGAGGTTGGCACCTTTGCCGCCCAGCAGCTCTTTCATTTTACCGTTACCCTCGGCAGCTTTGTTGCCGAAAAAATATACGTGCTTTGCTTGTGACATAAGAAAAAAAAGTGTTTAAAAAAGATTTTACAGTGTAGCCCTTATTGGCAAAAAAAGATTGGCAAAGTTAAAAATAATCCTCATATAAACAAGCAAAGCAAGTGCAATTGCTTCAAATTGTCGTATCACGCTGCAGGTGTTTCCTCGCGCACTTCTTTCGCGTACCTCTTTTGCTCGCATCAATAGCACCTCAAAAAAAGAGAAAAAGAATTAGCCTCTTTTTTTCTACCCTGCAAAATTATTTGTATAATTTATTTTCGGACAATTCCTTATGCCAATTTAGTAATCCCTCTCTACGCTTGCTATTTTTGCCTTGAGCGCCTCCGATTTGCGGTCGTGCAGAATTTTTTTGTACTCTATGGGGGTTACCTTGATGAACTGCTCTACCATTTCGCTCCAGCTGTCCAACATTCGCTTTGCGAGCGGGCTGCCGGTGTACTGCAGGTGCTTTTTGAGCAAATCTTTGAGCTCTTTTCTGTCGGAAGCTTCGTCCAGCAGCGAGAGCTCTATCATCTCCATGTTGCAAAAAAAGTCGAAGTTTTGCTCTTTGTTCCACACGTAGGCCACGCCGCCGCTCATGCCGGCGGCAAAGTTTCGCCCCACCGTTCCGAGTATTACGGCGCAGCCGCCCGTCATGTACTCGCAGCAGTGGTCGCCTGTGCCCTCTACCACCGCAGTGGCGCCGCTGTTGCGCACGCAAAACCGCTCGCCTACCCTTCCGCTGATGTACACCTCGCCGGCGGTAGCGCCGTAGAGCAGCGTGTTGCCGGCTATCACGTTTTCTTCGGGGGCAAACGTGCTTCCGGCGGGCGGCGCTACCGCTATTCTTCCACCCGACAAACCCTTGCCGAGGTAGTCGTTGCTGTCGCCCTCCAAGCGGAACGTCAGGCCTGCCGCAAGGAAAGCGCCGAAGCTTTGCCCCGCCGACCCTGTAAAGCAGCAAGTAATGGTACCGTCGGGCAGGCCGGCGTTGCCGTACCTCCGCGCCACTGCGCCCGAAAGCATTGCGCCCACAGCCCTGTCGGTGTTGCCTATGCTGTGGGTTAGCGCCACCGGTGCGCCGCTGTCCAACGCCTCTTTGGTCTCCGCCAGCAGCTGCCGGTCGAGCACATCTGCTATAAGGTGCTCCTGCTTTTTGGCGCTCCGAGTAGGGGTGCTTTGAGCCTCTGCGGGGAGGTACAGCAGGCGGGAGAGGTTTAGCTTGGCAATTTTTGGGTTGCCGGCAAACTTTTGGGTATCCTGACGGAGCAAGTCTGCCCTTCCGATAATTTCGTCCAGCGAGCGGAAGCCCATCTGCGCAAGGTGCTCCCGCACTTCCTCCGCCAAAAAGAGGAAGAAGTTGAGCAGGTGCTCTGCCTTACCCTTGAAGCGCTCTCTCAGCCGCTCATCCTGCGTGGCTACTCCCACCGGACAGGTGTTCATGTGGCACTTGCGCATCATCACGCAGCCCAGCACAATCAGGGCGCTGGTGGCAAATCCGTACTCCTCGGCGCCCAGCAGGGCAGCGACGATGATGTCGCGCCCCGTTTTGAGCTGCCCGTCGGTTTGGAGCGCCACCTGCGAGCGCAGGTTGTTGGCAACAAGCGTTTGCTGCGTTTCGGCCAATCCGATTTCGGTGGGCAGCCCAGCGTACTTTATGGAGCTCATCGGGCTTGCCCCCGTGCCGCCTTCGCCGCCGCTTATGATAATCATGTCGGCCTTTGCCTTGGCAACGCCGGCGGCAATGGTGCCAACGCCGCTCTCCGAGACCAGCTTCACAGAAATTCGGGCTTCGGGGTTAACGTTCTTGAGGTCAAAAATCAGCTGCGCCAAATCCTCAATGGAGTAAATATCGTGGTGCGGCGGCGGCGAAATAAGCGATATGCCGGGTATGGAGTGGCGCGTTTTGGCAATTACCTCGTCCACCTTGAAGCCGGGCAGCTGCCCGCCCTCACCGGGCTTTGCGCCTTGCGCCACCTTAATCTGTATTTCGTCGGCGTTGACCAAGTATTCGGCCGTTACCCCAAAGCGCCCCGACGCTACCTGCTTAATGGCGCTACGCGCCGACGAGCCGTCGGGTCGCGGAGAGAAGCGCTCGGCGTCCTCGCCGCCCTCGCCGGTGTTGCTCTTTCCGCCCAGCCTGTTCATGGCCACCGCCATAGCCTCGTGCGCCTCCCTGCTTATCGACCCAAAGGACATGGCACCGGTAACGAAGCGTCGCGCAATGGCCTCCTTGGGCTCTACCTCGCCGATGGGAACAGGCGCGGCGTTACCGCCGAAAGCGCCGCCAAACGCGAGCAGGTCGCGAATAAAGATGGGGCTGCTTTTGCCGTCAACGGCGGCGGTGTACTCCTTAAACTTTTTGTAGGAGCCAAGGCGCGTGGCAAGCTGCAGCTTGGCTATGGTTTCGGGATTCCAAGCGTGCGCTTCGCCCTCTCTGCGGTAGGCGTAAAAGCCTTCGCCGCGTAGAAGCCCGTCGTTTTCCGGAGCGAAAGCCTGCTCGAGCAGCAGCTCCTGCTGCCGGGCAACATCCTCGAGGTCGATACCGCCAATCTTGGAGGTAACGCCGCCAAAGTAACTCTTCGACAAATCTTCCGAAATTCCGACGGCCTCAAATATCTTTGCCCCGATGTAGCTTCTCATCGTCGATATGCCCATTTTCGACATAATCTTCAGCAGCCCCTTGTCTATGGCTTTGATGTAGCGCTTTTCGGCGGTGGCAAAGTCAAGGCGCAGCTCCCCGCTTTTGATTTGGCTGTCAATCACCGCGTAGGCCATGTATGGGTTAACGGCGCTGGCACCAAAACCGAGCAGTAGCGCAAAGTGCATTACCTCGCGCGGCTCTGCGCTCTCCACAATCAGGCCAACCTGCACGCGCTTCCTAACATCTATCAGGTGGTGATGCAGCGCCGACAGGGCCAGCAGCGAGGGTATGGGCGCTTTGTCCGCCGTAACGCCCCGGTCGCTAAGGATAATGTAGTTGTAGCCGGCATCAACTGCTTTGTCGGCCTCCCGGTAAATGCCGTCAATAGCGTCCTTCAGCCCTTCTGCGCCGGCCTTAGCGTCGTACAGCATGGGAATGGTGCATGAGCGAAGCCCCTTGTACTCGATGTGGCAAAGTATGTCGAACTCGCGGTTGGTGAGCACCGGGCTTTTGAGGCGTATCATCTTGCAGAGGTCGGGGTTTGGCGAAATGAGGTTGTGGTCAAACGTACCGATATACCCGGTGAGGGACATCACCAGCTCCTCGCGTATGGGGTCAATGGGCGGATTGGTAACTTGGGCAAACTGCTGCCTGAAGTAGCGGAACAGCAGCTGCGGCCGGCCTGACAATACTGCCAGCGGCGCGTCGTTACCCATAGAGCCAATGGGTTCTTTTTCTTCATCGCACATGGGGATGATAAGCTTTTCTACCTCCTCCTTGGTGTAGCCAAAGGCGTGTAGCAGCTCCGGGTAGCCCTTTAGCGCCTGCGTAACGCTCCTGCCCGAGGTTATTTTGTCAAGCTCCAGGCGGTAAGCTTGCAGCCACTTTTCGTAAGGATGCTCGCTTGCCAAAGCGTTTTTTACCTCCTCATCGCGGAGGATGCACCCCTTCTCCGTGTCCACCAGCAGGATTTTTCCGGGCTGGAGCTTTCCTTTTTCGCGAATTTCGGAAGGCTCAAAGGTGAGTACGCCCGCCTCGGACGCCAGCACCAGCGTATCGCCTTTGGTAATGACGTACCGCGCCGGACGCAGCCCGTTGCGGTCGAGCATTCCGCCGGCGTATCGCCCGTCAAAAAAGAGGAGCGTTGCAGGCCCGTCCCACGGCTCAAAGGCCAGCGAGCAGAACTCGTAGAACGCCTTGAGCGATGGCGGGATGAGGTTTTTGCTGTTCCAGCTCTCCGGAATAAGCATGGCGAGCGCTCTGGGAAGCGGCATACCGGACATGACGAAAAACTCCAGCGCGTTGTCTAACGAGGCGCTATCGCTCATGCCCTCCTCAACAACGGGTAGCACATCACTGATGCAGTCAAAGCTTGCGGAGCTGAGCTGCTCTTCGCGCGCCTTCATCCACTCACGGTTGCTGCGTATGGTGTTGATTTCGCCGTTGTGCCCAAGGTAGCGGAACGGCTGCGCCAGCTTCCACTTGGGAAACGTGTTGGTGCTAAACCGCGAGTGCACCAGCGCAATGCCGCTGGTAAAGTAGGGATTGCTCAAATCCGGAAAGTACTCGCGCAGCTGGCACGAGGTGAGCATACCCTTGTAAACGATGTCTTTTGCCGAAAGGCTCACGATGTAGCACTCCTCTCTTGCCAGCTTGCGCTCAACGGCCTTGCGCAGGGCGTAGAGCCTCACGTCCAACTCGTTTTTGCCGTCCTTATCAACCAAAAAGAGCTGCTTTATCGCCGGCTCCGTAGCCGACGAGCCGGCGCCAAGTACGGCGCTGTTGACCGGCACGTCGCGCACGGGAAGCAGCGAGAAGCCGCTGCCCTCGGCTTCCTGCCGAATTGCCTCCAGCGCGCGCTGCTGCCCAGCGGCATCCTTGGGCAGGAAGACCAAGCCCGTTCCGTAGCGCCCCCGCTCGGGCACCGGAATACCGTTAAGCAGAATAAACTCGTGAGGAATGTGCAGCATAATGCCGGCGCCGTCGCCGGTGAGCGGGTCGGCGCCTTCCGCGCCGCGGTGTACCATGTTTTCGAGGAGCTTCAAGCCCTTGTCCACAGTATCGTGAGTTTTTGCCGAGCGGAGGTCAACCACCAAGCCCACGCCGCACGAATCGTGGTCGTAGCGGGGGTCATACAGTCCGGCGTTAGTAAAGTTCATGTGAGAGAAAAATTTTAGTTATGAATTTGGGGGTTACGAGCCTGCGAGCAGCCATCGCTCATAAATTCGTTAGTCAGCGGCACAAAAGTACAAAATTAGTTGAAAGTTGAAAACTTTGGGAAGGGAAATTTTGAATCAGGTTTGAGGTGGCATTCTGATGTTAGCTGGGTTATGCGAAAATAGTCTGCTGCTGTTTGAAGTAATTTGTCATTTGAACTGAAAATAAATTTGAGTTCTGAAATAAATGCAGTACTTTTGCCGTAGCATTTGTTTTTTGTTTGTGCTACTTGCGAAAGTTAAATAATTATATGGGGAAACAGGATAAAATAAAAAAATCATCAGATTACGAAGAAGATGATGAAGGAGAATATCAAGCGGTTGAGCCGGAGAAAAACGACGAAGTTGTATCAATAGAAAAACCATACGACCCTACACTCATTGATATTCGTCCCCAGACATTGGCTTTGATTAATATTATCCGTCGATTGCGTGAGGATGCCATTGACTTGTATCCCGATTTTCAAAGAACTGCAAACTTATGGAATCGTCAACAACAGAGTCTTTTAATAGAATCTATTCTGATTCGAATACCCTTGCCTGCATTTTATTTTGATGGAAAAGACAACAACAAATGGCAGGTCATTGACGGTTTACAGCGATTGTGTGCAATAAAAAACTTTGTCGTTGAGCAGACACTAAAACTCACAGGTCTTGAATATCTTAGCAGGTTCGAAGGTCTTTCTTACAATGAACTTCCGACTTCTTTCCAAATGCAGATTGAAGAAACGAACATCATGGCATATATCATGGACTCCGGTACTCCTGATGTTAGATACAATATATTCAAGCGTATCAATACAGGAGGCATAACGCTCAATTCTCAAGAAATACGGAATGCATTGAACCAAGGAGTTCCCGCTGATTTCATTGCAGAGCTGGCTTCAATAGATTGTTTTCAACAAATCACAAATATCACTCCTAAACGAATGCAGGACAGAGAATTTGTTACCCGTTTTATTACATTCTATTTAAATAAACCGGAAGAATATAGACCCGATTTGGATACATTTATGTCTGCGGCTATGAGGAAACTTAATGATCTGACACAGGAAAAACGGGATGTTATTAAACAAAATTTTATTGCTTCCATGCGCTTATCTAACGAGATTTTTGAGAAATGGGCATTTAGAAAGGTCTATGATAAAAATGCAAAGAAGCTTTACCCTATAAATAAGGCATTGTTTGAAGTGTGGAGCATACTGTTGGCAAAGCTATCGGATGATGAACGTCAAACAATTAAAAATATAAAAGAGGCTGTTTTTGACGACTATATCAGCCTGATGAATAACGATGACGACTTTGTTGGTGCAATTACTTCTGAAACCGGCAATAAGACTAAAATAATATATCGTTTTTTTAAAATAGAACGATTATTAAAAAGTAAACTGCAATGATTAACAATATCACAATAAAAAATTTCAAATCTCTAAAAAAAGCAGATGTAAATACAAACAGCTTAAATCTGTTGATGGGATTGAACGGAATGGGTAAAAGCTCATTCATTCAGGTTTTATTGCTTCTTATGCAGAGCGATAAGTTGGCGGAACGGGTAATTGATTTGAACGGCATACTTACACAGATCGGTCAAGGAAGAGATGCTTTGTATCAATTTGCAGAAGAAAGAGAAATTGTTTTCGAATTAACTTTAGACGGACAACCAGCGTTTTCATGGAGATTTCCCTATCAAAGCGATAAGGAAAAATTGACGGCAGAAGCAGGATACACCAAAGAACAAATGCGATTTTTTAGAGAACAAACCAAACGTTTTCAATATATTAGCGCAGAAAGAATGGGGCCGAGAGATATTTATGAAGCATCAAGTACTGTTGTTGCCGATAAAAAACAGTTAGGTTTGTGGGGCGAATATTCAGCATACTATGTAGATGTATTCGGTCTTGAGGATATTGTTCCGGAAACATTAAGAAAATATCCGGCTTTTTCGGATAAGTTGATACACCAGCTAAACGCATGGATGCAGGAAATTTCACCCGGAGTTTCCATTAATACAAAATATGTACCGGAAGCAAACAAGGTAATTTTGGACTATCAATTTGATTTAATTGCACGAAAAACAAACTCGTTCCGTCCGAAAAATACCGGTTTCGGCATCTCTTATGTTTTGCCGGTAGTATTGGCATTACTTACTGCCGAAAAAGGTAAAATCATCGTTATTGAGAACCCGGAATCGCATATTCACCCCCGTGGACAGGCTGAATTGGGAAAGCTTATCGCTTTGGCGGCACAGGCAGGTGCCCAATTGTTTATCGAAACGCATAGCGACCACATTCTCAACGGTATCCGTGTAGCAGCAAAAGAAGGTATTATCGACAAATCAAAAGTAAATGTACTGTATTTTGATAAGCAAACAACAGATACCGAGCAATATTCCAAAATTACTCAAATAAAAGTAGATAAAAATGGCGCTTTGAGCGATTATCCAAAAGATTTTTTGGACGAATGGAGTAATCAACTTTCAAAATTGATTTGACTATGAAGCTGTTTTTTAACGAACTTAGCTGCGAGCCTGTTGCCGACAGTAAATATTCAGCTATTGAACGAATGAACGTTTTCGCCAAAACAGTCAGTATTGCCAGACAAAAGGGATTCAGAAACATTCAGTGCGATTATCCTGCCAATGCGATAATGCTTGCTCAACAATACAGCTTGTTTGACTGGTTAAATGATTCTACTGTTTCAAGAGAATACAGAGATTTTATGTATGGAGTGATTGTCCCACCATATATTGATGAAGATGAACCTGAATTTGAGCAATATGTAGATTCTACTGTAACATTTGAAAATGCAGAGTGCAATATTTCAAAAATCGGATGTATTGGCTTGGCCTCTGCATATTTGTATAATTTACCGGCTATAAGTATTTTATCAATTCCGCTATGGGAGCAGCATATCCTGCCAATTACTATTGAAAAAAATGGAAACACATTTTCCGAAAACGTTTACAACATATCTTCCTGCGAATCTTTCAGCATTTCCGACATTACAGATTTTATAGACAGTATAGGCGAACTCAAACTTGTTGAAACAAGCTTGAAACCGGAAGATAAAGCTATTCATTTAGCCGAGCATCACGGAAAAGCGGAATTACAGGAATTGTGTGAACGATTAAAACATAATCCTTATGTGGAAGAAATGAGTTCAACCGATTGGGGCGGCAACAGGTTTATCAGAAAAATACACAGGAACAGTATTGAAATAGTGTTGTATAAGACACAGAGGAAATATGCCTTGCTGGTTAAAACTACAGGACGTAATTTAAGAGAAACACAGAAAATTGCAAAAATTTTAGAAGAGAAATT
>JAISGH010000165.1 GCA_031263185.1 Prevotellaceae bacterium
AAATTAATAATTGAAGTTTCCCACCCTTGTTAAATATAATAATAACAAAGGGTTATAAGACAGATAAAAATATAAATTTATAATAATGAGCGAATTAATAATTACAAATTAGATATTTCAAAAATGCTTGTAGCTACAAATTTGAAAAATGAAAAGCAAAAAATATCTGTGCCTGCTCGTGACGCTATCCGCTGCTCTATGCTGTAAGGCGGTAGATAAAAAAGAAGTGGTGCTGCTCGCTGACGGAGTAGCATACAGCGTAACGTACTATTCCGGTGAAAGCGGATGTCACGTGCGAAACAAAAGCAACAAACTGTACCGTATCAGTGGAGATAGCCTGGCTCAATGCTTATCTACTGTAAAGGAAGTTGGTATTTCTGTAAAAGACATAATAAAGCAGCTGTATTCAAAAGAAAAGATAGAGCAACTTGCCGGCAAGAAAGCTACTGTTGGATGCATAATGCATTGCAACTCATCGGGAGATGTGCTGGAGGTTTTTTTTATGCTACATAATGCCTGCATAGATGAGTTGACCTTAGCCAAAATAAAAGAGATGGAAGACTTGTTTAAGGCAAAGTACAAACTTAAGTTTAAGTTCAGCCCGGTATGTCCTCAGGAAAGGAAATACTATCGCTTGACTACAGGGCTGAAATTTAGCCAATGCATGGATTAGAGAGAATTTTTGAATCTAATACAAGTAATCATGAAAAAAATAATTTTACTATCAATCTGCTTAGCCAATGCCTGCTTCGCGTTCGGGCAGGCGGGAGAATCAATTTATGCTATATCCGGAAATGATTTGAGCCTGAAAAGTAAGTTTATAGAAACATTTCCAATTGAACAAGGTGTTACTTTGACTCCATACATTTTCAAAAAAACGGAAACGATTTTTACATCAAGTACTTATGGAAGTTTTTCATTGAATTTCTACAGATTTAAGGATTATGAAGATAACCCTGGTGAATATAATGTAATCGTATTAATGAAGAATGGCGTTAATGTTCTTGAACTAAAAAATTCAGATGGTTTTGAGAAAATATCCAAATATGTGCGCGAAGAGACTAGTTTCTTTAGCGTCATAGAGTTGGCTATCAATACGTATGCTTTGATATTTACAGGAACTATTTTGGCAAGTCAGCCGCCAATGCTTAGCATTGTACTTATTCGTAACGGGCAAGTGAAGCTGGTGTATAATAAACCAATGTACATCAAATCTATTTCAAAGCAAGCCGGGAGCTTCAGCATGCAGCTGCAAGCCAATACCCTTGAGTACGTTTACGGAAATACCCCTGCAAACGAGGCGAAGCTGCATACCATATGGTGGGACGGCGCAACGTTGAGATTTCAGTAGCTCTTAGTTTTTAATTATTAATTATTAATTATTAATTGTTAATTAACCATGTTTTTTTCATTGATTTTTAAGGAGTGGATAAAGACCCGCCGGTTTATTTTGCTTTCGGGTATTTTGTTTGCCGCGCTGATAGCCTACGTTTTTCTGTGGCTGTCGCAGGCCATCGGCTCCATGGGCATTGTCAACCTGTGGGAGGCCATCATCGGCAAGGAGTTTAGCCTGATAGCGCACGTAAAGTATTTGCCGCTCGCCGCAGGCCTGCTGCTGGCGGTGGTGCAGCTCACGCCCGAAATGCAGAGCAAGCGCCTGAAGCTAACCCTGCACCTGCCCATGAGCGAAACCCGCATCATCTGCACCATGCTGGGCTACGGGATTGCTGTTTTGGTTGCGCTGTTTGCCGCTGGCGCGCTGGCGCTGGTAGCAGGCATCTCGGTGCGCTTTAGCCGCGAGGTAGCGCTGTCCAACTTTTTGACCGCGCTCCCGTGGTTTCTGGGAGGGCTACAGGCGTACCTGCTCGGCGCGTGGATATGCCTTGAACCCGTGTGGAGGCAGCGCCTCTTCAACGCCATTCCCGCAGCCTGCGTGGTATCGTCGTTCTACGGCAGCGCATCGCCGGGGGCATACGTAACCTACCTGCCCTGCATGTTGATTTTCATTGCGGCAAGCTTTTTCTTTCCGCTACGCTCGGCAGCGCGCTTCAAGGACGGAGAACAGTAAGGTAAACAGTAAGGTATTATGAACTTCAACGAACTTTAAATTTGAGCAGCAACAACCATGAAATCAAAAAACATCATCAGCCACCTGATTATACTTGCAAGCACGGTCGCCTTCCTGTGGGGTATTCCGGCGTTGGTACGCTTGGCCACCTACTCCGGACAAAGCTACCCGTTTGTTTACTTCAGCTCCGTAGTCAAGCAGTTTTGCTTCAGAGAAGGCTCCGGCAAAGATGCCCGCAGGTACGACGCCTCGGGCAGGCAGTACAGCGAGAGCGAGTTCGACTCGGCGCTGCCCATGCTCAGCTACCGACAGCTGTCGGTCAACGGCGTCATGCCCGACAGCGTCAACGGGCGGGCGGTTACCGCCCACGATATTCGCCGCAGCTCCATCGTCTTTCGCTACGCAAAAACGGACGTTAGCGCACCGCACATCGGCCTGTACGTGCTGCTCGAAAGCATGTCGGGGAGAGTTGACCTCGCCTCGCCCGGCGACGCCTTTCGCCTTGGCGAAGCGATAGAGTTTATCGACATCAAAACCAACACCGTTGACAAGGACAAAAGCGAACTTTACGCCCAAGAGCTCAGCAGGCGAGGATTTACCTTTCCGGCTCGGTGGGCGGCAGGCGACTTCAGCACGCGCAAGCCCTACGACGAAGGCTACTTTGTGCTCGACGCGCAGGGGCAGCTGTTTCACATGAAGCAGGTGAGCGGCAAGCCATTCATTCGCAACACCGGCGCAAGCGACTCCATTCGGGTAGCCCACTTCGCCATGCTACCCGTAGCCGACAAGCGATTTTACGGCTTTGTGTTCGACGGGCAGGGCTACATGTACATTCTGGAATCGCCCTCGTACCGCCTCGCCAAGCTCGACATGCCGCCGCTCGACATGCGCCGTAGCGAGGCGCTCATCATGGGCAACATGTTCTACTGGACGGTAACCGTTACCTCGCCCGAAGGCAAAAAGTACTACGCCCTGGACAACGAAACCCTCCGGCAGGTTGATACGTACGCCATTGCGCGGGAGGCAAACCTGTGGGACAAAGCCTCAACGTGGATTTTTCCCGTTTACATAACCTTCTCCGACGCCACAAAGTACATGCAGCCCCGGCTGCGCTTCACGGCATTTACTGCGCTAACGTTCAACCTGCTGCTTGCTATCATTTACGCAGCAGCGGCGCGAAGGCGAAAAAAAGCTGCAACCGTAGCGTACGGCAGCATATACATCCTTGCCACAGGCATAGCCGGACTGCTGGCAATAGCGCTACAACCAAACCGAAAGTAATTTAAATTTAAAAATCAAAAATCAAAAAAAACAGAAATTATGAGAACTCCATTTATTCTGGCGCTGTTAGCAATAGGCGCAGCGTCATGCAGCAGCGCTCCCAAGCAAAAGGGTGCCGCCGTAGCCAAAACCGCAGAGGCTAATGCCGTAACCGCAACCTCCTCTTACGACGTCGACTCGCTGCTGGTCGCGGCCGATTCGCTGGTTGGCAAAACCGTCAGCCTGCGCGGGTACGTAACTCACACCTGCAAACATTCGGGCAAGCGCTGCTTTCTGGTAGGCGAAAGCAAAACAGCCTCCATAAGGGTAGAAGCCAAAGAAGGCATCGGCGGCTTCAACCGCGAGCTGGTAGGGTCGCAGATTGCCGTGAAAGGAACGCTACGCGAGCGCAGGCTTCCGCAGAGCGAAATTGCGCAGCAGGAAGCCGACGTCAACAAAAAGAAGGCAGAGGAAAACGGCTCGGCAGAAAGCTGCCATGCAGAATTGAGCAACATCGCCAAAATGCAGAAGTGGATGAAGGAGCATGGCAAGGACTACTACGCCATTTACTACGTTGACGGCAACGAGTACGAAGTGCTTGATTAATTCAAGCGTCCGCGGCATTGAATCCGGGCAGGATTACCAAAAACTCGCAGGGGTCATAGCCATCAACATTGTGGACTTCGACTTTATCCCGATAGATGAAGTGCATACCAGCTTTCATTTATGGGAAGACCGCCACAAAGATACAATGCTGACCGACGCTTTGGAGATACACTTTATCAGCATGGTAAAATTCCGGCAGCTGAGCAATGGCGATATTATCAATAACCACCTGTACCGGTGGCTG
>JAISGH010000167.1 GCA_031263185.1 Prevotellaceae bacterium
CACACACACACACACACACACACACACACACACACACACACACACACACACACACACACACACACACACACACACACACACACACACACACACACACACACACACACACACAGTGCTCAAGTAGTTACGTAGCGAGTGCGCGGAATATACTACTTTTTTCTTTAGCAAGCAACACTTTTTTATCTCCCAACGTGCAACTTTTTACAGGGTGCACAGAGGAATACTTTTTCCTCTGTGCACTCTTTTTTTATACGCCCATCTTCCCTCGTATGCTCAAAGGCAAGGTGGAAGGTGCAGGTGCCTTTTGCTTTATCGGTAGTATCCTAAATGTACAAGTATTCTAAAAAATAGAAGGAAATATGAAACTTTTGAGTAGAATTTTTTTGTTCTCGTTCGTATTGCTGGCGCTCCGGTGCCAAAAGGAGCGCGACCAATACTACAAAGAGCCGGAGTGGGCCGGTAAGTCCATATACGAGACGCTGCAGGACGAGGGGCGTTTTGAGATGTTCCTCCGGTGCGTGGACAAAACTTTGTATGCCACCTCTCTCAAAGGCAACGGGCTGTGGACGGTGTTTGCCCCTAATGACGACGCTTTTGCCGTCTACCTGACGGCAAACGGGTACTCGTCGGTAGAGGATATTCCGAAGGACAAGGCGGAGCAGCTGGTTGCCTACAGCATGCTGTACAACAAGTACGAGCTCGACCGCCTGCCGGACGTGCTGGGTGGTGCGCAGGGCGCTGTTTGGGATACCCTGAAAAGCACCAAAAAAAGAACGCCGTACTACGAAACTATCCACCGGGAAATGTATAACGGCGATTCGGTATGGGTTGCCAACGCGACAAGCTACAACGGCATTAGCACAACCGATAACAACTACAAATATTTACCCTTTTACCTGAGCCGAAATTTTGGCTCCAAGCTGCCGTCCGACTACGAAACATTTTACCCGCAGCGACCCTATACGGGGAAGAACGTGCAGGCTGCCGCTGTTGTTAGCCAGGATATGATGGCGTCCAACGGGGTTGCCCACGAGGTAGATTTTGTGAACGACCCTCTGCCAAACCTTGAGGATTTGCTTGGCGGTGAAGATTACAGCCAATTCAAGGAGCTGCTGGAGTTTAAAAATGCTACCGGAGAGCCGTTTTTCTACTCCTACCTCACCACGGCCTGGTTTACGAGCTACTATAAAACCATGTACCCATCGAGGGATATCAGCGTGGTGTACGGCAAATTCTATGAGGTTCCCTTTGAGTTCTTGCGCCCGCCCGCCAACGCTATTGCCATTCCCCTCAACTGCGAGCGGTACTTTTTGGCAGGAGCCGAGGAGGGTGGCTACACCCTGTACGCCCCCAACAACGAGGCCATAGGGAAATTTTTTGAGGACGTTGTTCGGCCATACGGCTACGCCTCGGTGAGGGACTTGCCAAGCAACGTGCTGGGCTACTTTATCAACGCCCACATGGCGCTGAGCGTAATATGGCCGAGCGAGCACAAGGGCGCAAAAAACGTGTACGAAAACTACATCAACGGCGAGGGCAGCACGGGCGCGGGCTTTGACCCAAGCGTATATGTGGACGTTAAGCCTGCCAGCAACGGGCTTTTCTATGGCTCCAAAGCCTACGTGAAGAACCACTACTTTGAGACGGTGTTGACCGAAATTCTGCTGCGCCCCGCGCGCTACTCGTTCATGTACAACGCGCTGCAAAAGCACTTTTTGACCACGCTGATGGAAGATTTTGTCAAGTGCCCGCTGAATGGCTACACGGAAGAGAGCTACACGGTTTTGCTCCCCTCCGATGATCAGCTGAAGGCCGACGGCTTTGACTGGGTTTGGCCGGCAGGCGCCTCGGCGTACGAGTTTACCCACAGCAGGGAGGGCGTGAACGCCGGCCTGCGCATACAGCGGCTGGTGCGCTCGCACGTGTTTAAGCGGATAAAAACCGGCGCTATTGATACCCGCATCTCCGATTTTGCGGGCAACCCGTCGGGCGGCTACGGCGGCTACGCCTACGCGATGAACGACTACGGCGACATGATTCGCTACAGGAACAATACGGTAGAAATGATAGGCAACCATACCGCCGGCGAGGTGGTGAACGTTACCAAGGTTAAGGAGTTTTCCAACGGGTCTGTTTTTACCGTTGACAAGCTGCTGCAGTACGCCGAGGTTGCCGACGACTACGAGGAGAAAACGCTGCTGGAGCGCATTAACCGGGCGGCTGCGGACAACCCAAACGTTTCTATAGCGGCGGGCTACTTAGACTACCTACTGAGCACCGGAAAATATTCGCTGAGCGAAGAAGCGTTCTTTACCCTGCTGCTGCCCACCAATGCGCAAATGCAGGAGCTGCAAAAAACTAAGGAGGTTACATACTACGAAGACGGTAACCCCAAGCCGGAGAGCGCGTGGCGGTATGTTTACCTGCCTCTGCATACGATACTATCGGAGGAAGCGAAAGGCGACGGCGCCAGCGGGGATTTGTTGTGGTCAAAGAGCGTGGATGATATAAAGAGCTTCTTTCAGTACCACATTATTCCGGGTGCCCTGTACATCAACGATGGGTACGACCATGTTGTGTTCAGCACCGGCCGGGTGCAGCGGGACGCAATTGCAGCCACGGCGCTGAAGGACGGCTTGAACAGCACTTTCGTAAGGATACTGAAGGATGGAGGGGATGGCAACAACCTTCGGTTTTCGAGCCAGGGCTACTCTGCGGAGGAGAAAACCATATCGGTGGTGAAGGGCGTGAATAGAAGCAACGTTTTTGCCCCCAAAGCGGTAATACATGAAGTTGATGGCTACTTGATGTATAAAAATTAATTACGAATTAGGAATTAAGAATTACGAATTATGGGAGTTCCTAAAAATTTCAATTCTCTTAAAATGAGGTAATGAGGTAATTAATATATTCGTAATTTATTGCTACTGAGGTTGTTTTGTTAAAAAATTAGGTTGGAAATGAGGTTTTTTTGGGGGAACAACCTCAGTAGCAAAGAGAATAACGACGTACATTAACCTCATTACCTCATTTGGGGAATTTTTACGAATTACGAATTAGGAATTACACCTTAAAAATATTGCGAGGCGAGGTTAAATGTTGACCAAACAAGATAAAAGCATAAAACTATGAAGCAGCTATTTCGGATATTGTTTACCATTGTGCTGTCGGCAAGCGCGGCATTTGCGCAGAACCAAATCTTAATCAGAGGTAAGGTTGTCGAAAAGGGAGGCCGGTCGGAGCCTTTGGTTGGCGTTACCGTTGCCGAGGTGGACAAGGATAACCGCATTGTGAGCGGAGCGCAAACGGATATGAACGGCGGCTACAGCATTACCGTCAAGAACGCGGTGGGCAACAAGCTTACGTTCTCGTACATGGGCTACAAGAGCTACACCGCCCCCATTGAGAGCCGCGCCGTAATAAACGTGTCGCTGGAGGAAGCCACAATGGACATAGAAGAAGTTGTTGTCTCGGCGCAAAAGAAGGTAAACATCGGCTCGCTCAACATCGACGAGCGGGATATGACGTACGCCTACAGCAAGCTCGATACGAAGGATATCGACGCGCTGCCGGTAACCTCCATCGACCAGGCGCTGCAGGGGCGGCTGGCCGGCGTGGACATTGTGGCCAACTCGGGGCAGCCCGGATCGGGCATGTCCATTCGCATACGCGGCACGGCCTCTATCAACAACAGCGCCGACCCGCTGATTGTGGTCAACGGTATTCCTTACGAGGCCACCATCTCGTCGGACTTCGATTTTGCCACCGCCGACGAGGAGAGCTACTCGCAGCTGCTGAACATTTCGCCCAGCGATATTCAGGAAATTACCGTGCTCAAGGATGCGGCCTCTACCGCCATGTACGGCAGCAAGGGCGCCAACGGCGTGCTAATGATTACCACCAAGCGCGGGAGCATGGGCAAGCCCCGCCTGTCGTACAGCTTCAAGGGCACGGTGTCGGTGCCGCAGGACGCCATCCCCACGCTCAGCGGCGACCGGTACACTACGCTCATCCTCGAGGCGGCTGCCAACGCCGGCAACCCGCTGAACCTCGCGCAGTACCCGGAGTTTGCGAGAGACCCCAATAACCCCTACTACTTCTACAACTACGGGCAAAATACCGACTGGGTGAAGGAAATACAGCGGAACTCCCTGAAGCAGGAGCACAACTTTGCCCTCTCGGGCGGCGGCGAGAAGGCCGTTTACCGCATATCGGTGGGCTACCTCAACGAGGATGGAAACATTATCAGCACCAACTACAACCGGTTTACTGCTACCCTTAACCTGAACTACAACATATCCGACCTCATCCGCGTGGTGGCCGACGTGAGCTACGTTCACGGAGAGAGCAAAAACGCCTACATGAAGGACATCCTCGGCACAACGTACACCAAGATGCCCAACCAGTCGGTGTACGAATATACAACGGAGGGCGTGCGCACCCCCAACTACTTTTCGCCGGCCTCTACGCCGCAGGGAGATTTTACCTCCGCCGACCTGAGCAAAAACGAAAAGGGCGTCTACAACCCCGTGGCTATGGCCTACGCGAGCAGCCGCTACGCCATTGACGACCGCGTGCGGCCGGTGTTTACCTTGCAGTACAGGGCGCTGCCCGGCCTGCTGGAGTACACCGGTACGGTGGGCTTCGACATAGCCAGCAAGAAAAACAAGGGCTTTTTGCCGCAGGTTGCCACCGGCAGGCCGTGGGAGGAGAATACGGTGAACCGCGCGCAGGATGCCGACGAGGAAACATTTATAGTGCAGGTGTACAACACGCTTTCGTTTACGCCAAAAATCGGCGAGCACGTCAAGCTCAACACCTTTTTGAAGCTCAACACAACCGACAAGCGGACGGAGGCTTTTTCGATTTCGTCGTCCAACACCGCCTCCATCTACTTGGTTGACCCCTCGACACCTTCGCGCCTGATTGCGCCGAACTCGGGCATGTCGCAGGAGCGGCAGGTGCAAAGCACCCTGTTTGCCGGCTGGAGCTTCTTTGACCGGTACATCATCGACGGCGTGGTAACCGTGGACGGCAACTCGCGCTTTGGCGAGGGATACCGCTACGGCTACTTTCCCAGCGTATCGGGGCGGTGGAGGATTTCGGGCGAGCCTTACGTGCGGGAGCTGACGTTCCTGAACGACCTGAGCCTGCGCGCCAGCTACGGGCAAAGCGGAAAGGTGCCGGACAAGAACTACCTGTTCTACAACCGCTACAGCTCGTACTCCTACACCTACCTCGACGAGATAGGCGTATATCCCTCGAGCATGGAGCTCAGAAACCTGAGGTGGGAAAAAACCAGCGAGCTCAACCTTGGCCTCAACTTCATAGCGTTCAACAACCGCCTGAACATTGATGTGAACTGGTACCGCAAAACCACCGACGACCTGATGTTTCCCGACGTTGGCATCCCGAGTACCTCGGGCATCAGCAAGATATACATGAACGTGGGGACTATGGACAACAACGGGTGGGAGCTTAGCGCGTTCACAACCCCCGTTAAGAACAGCAGCTGGCAGGTGGACTTTCGCATGCAGCTATCGCAGAACCAGAATATGATTCGCTCGCTGAGCGACAACGTGCCGCTGGAGATTACGCCTACCGCCGAGAACGGTAAGTTTATGGCGCGCATACAGGAAAACAACCCTCTCGGGTCGTTCTACGGCTACCGCTACGAAGGGGTGTACCTGAACGGCGACCAAACCATTGCGCGGGACGCCAACGGCGACAAAATCTATACCTACAACGATAGGGGAGAAGCTATTCCGGTGCAGATGCAGTTTTGGTACCCCACCAACGGCTACCTGTTCGAAGCCGGCGACGCCAGGTACGGCGATATCAACCACGACGGCAACATCAACTACATGGATATTGTTTACCTGGGCGACGCCAACCCGTCGCTGTTGGGCGGCTTTGGCCCAACGGTGAAGTATAAGAGCTGGTCGGTCGATGCCTACTTTTACTTCCGCTACGGATTTGAGATAGTAAACTCTACCAAGATGAACATGGAAAAGATGTACGACTTTGGCAACCAGAGCACGGCCGTGCTGCGCCGCTGGACGCACCCCTACGACAACGCCGAAGAAGTGCCGTCGGATATACTGCCGCGCGCGCTCTACAGAAAAGGCTACAACTGGCTTGGCTCCGACAGGTACGTGGAGGATGGCTCTTTCTTGAAGTTCAAGTCGGTAACGCTGCGGTATTCGTTTGCCAAAGAGCTGGTAAAAAAAATAGGCCTCTCTGACCTCAACCTCAACCTGACCGTGTACAACCTGTACACGTGGACAAATTATACGGGAATGAACCCGGAGGTGAGCCTGCGCAACGTATCCAAGGATATTTACTCCATAGGCTACGACGAATCGAAGGCGCCAAGCAACATGGACTTTATGTTTGGGCTGAACGCAACCTTTTGAATAATTAATAATTAACAATTAATAATTAACAATTAATAATTAACAATTAATAATTAACAATTAATAATTAAAACAGGGGCGTACAAACCTTATTTGTATTTAAGGGCAACCTTAGTAGCACAAAAATAAGGTTTTTAACATGTTGAATTTTTGAATTTAAAATCATGAAACGTTTAAACATCATCATTGCTGCGCTTACGGCAGCGCTGGCTTCGTGCTCCGGCTGGCTGGACTTGAAGCCCTACGACGGCGTTGTGGAGGACGACTACTGGAAAACCAAAGAAGAGGTGTACGCCGCGCTGATTGGCTGCTACTCGTCGCTGCTGAACAAAACCTTGGTAACGAACATGTTCTACTGGGGCGAGATGAGGGGGGACATGGTAACGGGCAGCGCCGCAGCCGGCGCCTCGGTGATGAACATTGTGCGCGGCGAAATATCGCCCGAAAACGGCATCTGCAAGTGGGACGAATTTTATACCACCATCAACTACTGCAACAAGGTGGTAGAAAAATCGGACTTGGTGCGGGAGGTTGACCTTACGTTCTCCGAAGAGATTTACCAGCAGTACAGGGCAGAGGCCATCGCCATTCGCAGCCTGATGTACTTTTACTTGGCGAGGTCTTTCAAGAATGTTCCGCTGGTGCTCAAGGCTTCGGACAGCGACGACCAGGATTACTACCCGTACTGCAGCGAGGAGTCCGAGGTATTGGGTGCGCTGACGGAGCACCTGAACGGCGCGCTGCCGTACCTGCCTACCACCTACGGCAGCAACGACAAGAACAAGGGGCGCATTACGCGGTGGGCAGCCATGGCGCTCCTTGCCGACATCTACCTCTGGCAGGGCCGCTACAGCGAATGTAGCGCGCTGTGCAGCCAAATAGCTGGCTCGGGGCAGTTTTCGCTTATCCCGGTAAACCGCGAGCCGGTGCTGGTGTACGACAACATTACCAACGAGGTGATAGATACGGTATACCACCCCAACATGGGCGACGTAGAGCAATGGTTCGACAAGGTATACGTTGCCGGCAACTCGGTGGAGAGCATATTTGAGCTGCAATTTCCCAAAACGCACGAAACCCTGGCAGACCCATTCTTTGCGCTCTTCAACTCCAACGCCAACCGCCCCCCGATAGTGGCTAATGACTTTATCTTAGACGGCGTAATTTTTCCGGAGTACGAAGGCGAAGACGGCGACGTGAAGGATATAAGGAGCTACGCCTACCAGGGCACGTGGGTGTGGAAGTACGTGGGCGCCGCCTTTTCGGGGCGCATGCGCACGGAGCGTACATTCCCCCACTGGATAATCTACCGGATTTCGGACATCATGCTCATGCAGGCCGAAGCGCTAAACCAAATGGCTATTCAGACCAGCGACAACGCCGCTATGGAGCAGGCCTACGGCTTGGTAAAGCAAATCCGCAGCCGCGCCAATGCAATAGACAACAGCGATAGCGAGCTGGCAGCGCCGATTGACGGCAAAGCGCTGGAGCGGCTGATACTTGCCGAGCGCGCCCGCGAGCTGGCGTTTGAAGGAAAGCGCTGGTACGACGTGCTGCGATTTGCCAAGCGGGACAGCTACGCCGACAAAAGCTACCTGATGCAGCTGGCCATAAACAGCGCCCCGCCGGAAAAGCTGATGAGCCTTCAGCTGAAATACAGCAATACGTGGTTTCACTACTGGCCTATTTACATAGACGCGGTAGAAATCAATAAAAATTTGAAGCAAAATGAATTCTATAGTAATTAATAATTAACAATTAACAATTAATAATTAGCGTCACATCCCTCATCAAGCGTCGGATAAAATTGGGCGCTCAACCCGCAGGGTTGAATGTGATTAACCCCCAATGAAGCGAAGCGATTGGGGGGGGGGGGGAGGGAGTGAAGGATGATAAATTGCTAATCGTTAATTGCTAATCTTTAATTGCTAATTATTAATTG
>JAISGH010000183.1 GCA_031263185.1 Prevotellaceae bacterium
GGTCGAGCAGCGTAACCGTCCGGTCGTACAGGTTAACTTTGAACGACTGTATCACCAAGTCGTTGACGTAATCTATGGGGCTGCTCGCATACGTCGGGTTGTTGCCGAAAATGTAAGCCGCGCCGTTTTGGTCGTACATGAAGTGCGTGAGTACGACGTGCCCGCCCTGTATTCCGGAAATTTCCGTGTCGGTGATGTTGAAGAAGTAGTCGGGGTCGAAATCGGTCTGTCCCTTTTTGATGCGCAGGAAGCCGCTCTTCTGCCCGGGCATGTAGCCGTACGACGCAAAGCACAGCACGTAAATATCGCCCTTTTCGTCCACGTACATTCCCTGATTGCCGAAGAACGTGGCGCCGCTTCCGCGCTGGTCGCTGATAAACTTTTCGGGCGTATCGGTTGCCTCGTCAATAACCACCATGTAGGCGCCGTCGCTGCACATCGGCGGGGACGACAGCTCGAAGCAGCCGACAAAAACCTTCCCGTCGCGCTCAACCATTCCGGCAGGGTTGGGGGTTGCGCTGCCGTTCACCCCGTACTCCGGCTTGGCAAGGTCAATCGCGCCGGTGATTTGCATGGTCGTCGGGTTGAAGATAGCAATTTTGTTTTCCATCGCCAGGGAAGCATACGCTTTGGTATCCGACAGGAAAAGGATGTTGGCAAGCCCCGCCTGATTGTTTTGCGACAGCGCCAGCTCGCCGGAGGGCAGCAGGCTGCCGTCGTCCTGACGGGCATAGCGTCGGATTACGGGCGGATAGGAAAGGTTGGCGACGTAAAATGCCCAGCCTTTGTACGTTTCCACGTAGGGAGATTCGTTAACCTCGTGGGCAAGCGCAAGGGGGAGCGTTTCGCCGCCCGTCAGCCGAGATTCGCTTACGGGCACGATGTAGCCTACCTGCGCTTCGTTTGCCCCCATGCTCAGCGACAGTACCATTTTTGCTTTACCGGAGGCGCCCGGCGCGTCGTTGTTGTCTTTGTCGCAGGCGACAATACAGGATGCTGCAAGGAGCATCGCACATGCAGAATTTACTTTTTTCATTTTATTTGATGTTTGATTAATTGATTAAAAAATGCTGCGTTATCAAAATTTTCCTACTCTGTTCAGGATTTTCGGTTACTCCTTTTTTCCTTACAAACGCCCATAAAAAAAGCGTGTATCCCTTTTACAACTGGGTTACACGCTTTTTACCGCAAAATTTTGCAGGCGAAAGATTATTTTTTCAGCTTCAATTCGCTCAAAAGCAGCTGATAGATTTCTGTCCACGGTTTTTGATACAGCCCTGTGGATTCGTCAATGAGCATTTTGTAGGTTTGGGATTCCAAGTAAACGTCAAGGGCTTTTTCCTCCGTCATTCCGAAGTCAATGATAAAAGTTCCGGTTATGGCTTCGTCAATATCGTCGATAATCAATTCCGATTTGTCTACTTTTCGCTCAATCATTTGCAGCGCACCGGCAGTACACAGGGCTATCTGATGCGTGTACCGGAAAAATTTCAGCTCTTCCAGAAAATCGGCCCTGGATATTGCTCCACTCAAGCATGCATAAATGCGGCGGGTAACGTTGTCGTCGGCAACAGGCCCTTCCACGATGTCGTAGCTATGGGCCTGTTCGGGTCTTTCGTTGGCGCGGTTGAGAAGAATGAAATCAAGCCATTCTTCACAGTAGCTGTCGAAGCGAAGCATTTTCAAATCGTTATCATTGTAGGCATATTCATGGAAATCAAACTCTGTTACGACACCTATTGTGTGATTTTCCTTGCCGATTCGCTTTGCCCAATATTCTGCCTGAGAACGAATTTTAGTAACGTAAAATCCCTGGCCGAAATCTCTGCCCGGCTGACATTTTGTAAGGTCAATCTTTTCGATTAAAGTATAGCTGCCGTGATAGACGTTCATCGCATACCTCCATTGTCACGGCAAACTTGGTACAAGCTACGCGCTGCCCAAAACGGATTTTCGGTATGCAGTGTCCACCAGTGTTCAAAAAGAAAATCTATCCCGCCGTATTTTTTTAAATACCGGTAGGCTTCTTGCCTGTCCATCTTAATCGAACGGGCAAAGTAAGGAATGATGAACGTAATGAAGCTGATTCTGTCGCGCGCTTCCTTGTCTAATGTTTTCTTCTCCGATGTTGTTTCCATAATTATTTGATAATTTCTTACGGCAAAGGTACATTTTTTTTTCAACAGACCTCAGTTTTACCGTAAAACGTGTAAACCTATATGTCAAAGAACGCTTCTTCCTTTTTTCTTTACAAACGCCCATAAAAAAAGCGTGTATCCCTTTTACAATTGGGTTACACGCTTTTTGAACAGTATGAGGTAGACAATCAGCTTCCTTCCAAATCGTTGATGATGTCTTTTATTTGCTTTTTGAGGATGGGGATATCGTTTACGACAATATCCCAAATAATGGTGAGCGATACGCCAAAATATTGATGCGTTACAAAATTCCTCATTTCCCGCATTGCGTTCCAATCAATATCAGGGTATTGCGCTTTCAAAGCGCTGGAAACATTGACAGATGCTTCGCCGATAATTTCGAGGTTGCGAATAAGGGCATCCTGCTCAACCCACTGCTTTTCAAAATTATCATAGCTATGCAGCTGTCCTGCCAGATATTCAACCTTGGCGATGCAATCGCGTATATGTCCCAGCCGAAACAAGTTTCTTTCTTTATCATCCATTGCTGTAAATTATTTTTAAATCGTTCATGATATGTGGCTTCATTCCCTGATGAACAAACCGTTCATCAATCAAATCTACTTTTTTTGCCAAATTTTTTTCTAAATATTCTTGCAGATTCAGAAATTTTGAAAACCCGATTATATTTTGAAAGTTATACAGAATATCAATATCGCTTTCCGGCGAATCTTCGCCGCGAGCCACGGAGCCGAATATTCCTATCCTGACCGGATTGTACGGCAGCATCGACCGGATGATAATATCTATCTGACTTTGTGATAGCATGGCTATTTTTTCGTTTTTTACGGTTCAAAGGTACGATGTTTTCCGCTATCGTCCCAATCGCGTGTAACCCAACATGTCAAAGATCGCTTTGTGTCTTTGCAGACGTAATGCTCCGCCGTCTTACCATTTCAGCGTTGTGAACCTGACCTTCGCCTGCACGGTTCGCCCTGCCAGCGGGTAGTTCAGGTTGGTCAGCTCTTTTGCGTTGAAGAGGTTATGGCACTCTATCGAAAACAGCACGCGCCGGTTGAGAATGGCGTACTCCGCTCCCACGGTGTGTATGCACGACGAGGGAATAACGTAATTCCGGTTGACCGTCAGGTTGTAGCCGTAGTAGTACTTGTCGGTATATCCGCCCTCGTAGTAGAAGCGGCTGTACTGTCCGCGCCCGCCGAAAAGGTTGTCCCTGCGGTAGTCCGCCGACCAGTTGACGAAAAAGATAGGGATGTGCGGGATTTGCATGCCGTAAGTTACGTTGGCCGTTTGCGTTCCCGCCACGTAACGCGCCTTGTCTATCGCCTTCTGGTACGTGGCGTTGAGCATGAGGAACCACTCGCGGCTGACATCCCACTTCACCTCCATGTCGGCGCCCCACAGCAGGGCTTTGCCGATGTTGTAGTACGCCATGTAGTAGCTGGACGAGCGAGTCGCCATCATGTCGCTTATCGCCATCATGTAGGCGTTGCTCTCGAGTTGCAGGCGGCGGAAGTTGTCGTAGTAGCGGTCGAACATTACGCCGAGGTTGTAGCTGTTTGCCTGCTCCGGCTTCAGCTTGGGGTTGGGAATGACCTGTATGCGGTCGCCCAGCAGCTCCTCGCTTCGCGGGAGGCGGTAGCTATGTTCGAGGGCTAACTTCAGCAGCCACGAGCGGGCAAAGTCGTAGCGCACGGCAAAGCTGTAGCCGTAATTGCTCTGCTGCTCGCGGGTGTCCTCGGGGATAGCGTTTGTGCTGTAGCTCATATCCACCGTTTTCCCGCTGAAGCGGTTGTAGTAGTGTCGTCCGGTGAGCATCGTGGTCAGGCGGCTGCCAAGCCACTTGTTTTCGAGGTTGAGCGATGAAATCACGGTGGTAATGTCGGTGGTAAAACCGCTGTAGCGCGTGCTCATGAAGCGGTCGGCGAGCGTGTCGTTGGTTTCCGTGTGGACAAAGCGGAAATCGTTGTTGAGGTTGAGGTTCATCGACGGCAGCAGGTGATACTTCAGGTTGAGGCTGTAGCGGTAATCCTGCATCCTGTCGTCCGAGAGGTTGGGCACGTAGCCCACCTCGCCGCGGTACGTATTGGGGAAACGCCCGCCGTAAAAGTCGTAAATGTAGGACGACGTGTCGTTGAGGCGGGTAACGCCGTAGAACACCGCACCCAGAAGCTTCATGTCCAGCTTTTCCGTCAGGAAGCCTTTCTTTTCGAGCTTCGGCGTGGAGCCGACAATCCACCCTGAGGTACGTGCGTGGCGAATGTTTGCCTGTATGCCCTGTATTTCTCGGTCGTTGGCGTAGAATACGTTTTCAACTTCAAATTCGTCAAAATACCGATCTTTAAGCTCAAACGTTACCGCACCGTCCAGCTTGCGAAAACGGTCGTGGTCGCGCTTAATGGTCAGCCCCGGCGTGTAGGGCGACTGCATCGAGTAGCTGTTCTGCGAATGTTCGCCGCCAATCATCACGGCCGAATACATTTTCGCTTTCGGGAAGTAATGCTTGTAAAGCAGGCTTCCCTCATGCCCGCTGTAGGATTTGGCGCTGTACCACGCGTCGTAGTAGCTTCCCTGCGCGTCGATGGTTACTATGTTGATGGCGCTGCCCAGCCCGTCGCCGCCAAATTCGGGCGGCACGATACCTTTGTAAATCTCTATCCTGTCGATGAACTGCAGCGGGATGTCGTTGATGGAGAACGAGCCGTCGGGCGTGTTCAGCGCGTAACCGTCGAGGTAGATTTGTACGCGGTTGCCTTCCAGCCCGCGCACGTTGATTTTCGTGTCGCTCCCCGTATTTCCGGTGCGGCGCACCTTTACGCCGGTCTGGTGGTTGATGACTTCGGCAATGGACGTTCCGCGCCCCGCAAGCAGCTTGCCGTCAATCACCGACACGGGAACGCCCTGCTGCCGTGCTTCCGTCAGCGACTTCCGCTCGTAGCGGGCTTCCACCGTCACCTCGCCGATGGCCACCGGGTCTTCCTCCATGCACACGTTGACAGCTTTGGTTTTTCCGGCGGAGAGGTCAACGGTTCGGGTTTCGCTTTTCATCCCCGTAAAGGAAAATACCAACTTGTAGCTACCCGCATCGAGCGCGGGGAGCGCGGGGAGCGAGTAGCGCCCGTCGCTTCCGGTAACCGTGCCCGCGCTGCTTCCGTCAACCCGCACCGATACCCCGGCAAGCGGACGGTAGTCAATGCAGCCAACCACTTTTCCCGCTATACCCTGCCCGCCTGCAAGCAGCGGAAAGCACATTGCCGTAGCAATGAGCGGCCACCGGCCAAGCCGACGACGGCGCCACGCTATCCGTATGCTGCCAAATTTGCCCATTGCGATAAATATTCAATGTGAGTACTAAAAATTACGCCGCAAAGGTACAGCCCGTTTTAGTGGCTGTCAATCCTCATTTGTAGGTATTTTGGGAGAAGAAGTTACTGCTATCGGGTTACACGGTTTTTACCGCAAAATTTTGCAGGTTTATTTTGTCAGGATATTCTGTTTTGATTGTTTATCTGACTTTCCATATTCTTGATTTTTTCTATGGTCGGAATCGGCATTTCCACTCCATAGAAAAGTTCATTTGTCCTGTAACCTAAAAATTCGACATATTTGGCGATTAAATCATAAATGCGCCGTACATAGTCCACATGAATTTTCCCCATGCGGTTGAAGCAAAGCGGTTCATGGTGGGCAATGCGATTTCTGAATAATCGAATCCTGTCCAAATCGTCATAAATATCTTTTTGATTCAGACCGTGTGTTTTATTGGGAAATATCCGCAGGAGGGTTTTGCCTGAATTTTTGTAGCAATTTCGCGAAAACATATATGTCCATACTCCCAAACTTAGTGAAGCAATCAGCTTGTCGTGAGTGTAATTATGATTGCTCACCAGCTTATCTCTTTCCTTAAATATGGCATCCCTGTAATTGACAAGAAAACCGTTTTGAGCCTGAGTTATCAGCCATTCAGTATCGCCCAACCGTGTTGCATAGTGCTCATTGATGGCGTTTCTCAATACGACTTCGAGAACGCCCAAAACGCCATAAAATTTTTGGCAAAGCTTGATATTGTAACGATACAGTATCAATGCCCTGTTTTTATCGCCCATGCAGGCTACCCCGTATTTCCCTATTCGCGGTACGGATAAGGCCTTTTCGTATTCATCGTATTTCATTCAAGATGTTTTTTTTTGATAAATTATTTGCAGGAATAACCAAAATATTTTACCTTTGCACCGTAATACCTTGTTGTCCCTGCATAGCATACTTCAGGGTTTTGTTTTTTTTACGGCAAAGGTACATCTTTTTTTTCAACAGATCTCCGTTTTTTTATTATAAAAACGTGTAAACCAATATGCCAAAGAACGCTTCTTCCTTTTTTCCTTACAAACGCCCATAAAAAAAGCGTGCATCCCTTTTACAATTGGGTTACACGCTTTTTGAACAGTATGAGGTAGACAATCAGCTTCCTTCCAAATCGTTGATGATGTCTTTTATTTGCTTTTTGAGGATGGGGATATTGCTGTAAATTATTTTTAAATCGTTCATGATTTGCGGTTTCAGCTTCGGATGAACAAACTGTTCGGAAACCAAATCTATTCTGATATTCAACTTTTTCTCCATGTCATCTTTCATCCGTACCAGATTGAACAGCCCCACGGCGTTTTTTAACCGGTACAGAATATCAATATCGCTTTCCGGCGAATCTTCGCCGCGAGCCACGGAGCCGAATATTCCTATCCTGACCGGATTGTACGGCAGCATCGACCGGATGATAATATCTATTTTACTTTGTGGTAACATTGCTGTTTTTCGTTTTTTTACGGTTCAAAGGTACGATGGTATTTTTATTGATTTTTCATCGTCATACAGGTAATCTTTTCTTCACCTGCCCAGCTCGTGTATCACCAAACCGCTGCGCAGCTTAGGCTCAAACCATGTTGTTTTGGGCGGCATAATGTTGCCGGTATCCGCAATATGCATAAGCTGCTTCATCGACACCGGGTAAAGCGCAAAGGCTACAGCCATTTCGCCGCTATCTACGCGCCTTTTGAGCTCACCCAAGCCGCGAATACCCCCTACAAAATCAACGCGCTTGTCAACGCGCAAATCTTTTATGTTGAGTATGTCGTCCAGCACAAGCCGGCTCAGTATCGTAACGTCGAGCGCCCCAACAGGGTCTTCTTCGTTGTAGGTTTCGAGTCTTGACGTGAACGAATACCAGCGCCCGGCTAAATACATTGAAAAATTATGCCGCGCCACCGGCCTATACTCGTAGCCACCCTTATCTTCCACAATAAACGATTTTTCCAGCCGCTCCAGCAGCTGCTCCGGCGTAAGCCCGTTCAGGTCTTTCACCACGCGGTTGTAGTCCATGATGTCGAGCTGGGTATCGGGAAAAATGACCGACAGAAAGTAGCAGTACTCCTCGCTGCCCGTATGGTTGGGGTTGGCCGTTTTTTTCTCCTCCCCTACCCTTGCCGCAGCAGCAGTGCGGTGGTGCCCATCGGCAACGTACAGGGCAGGTATCGCCTCAAACAGCCGGGTTATGCGGGCGTTCACATCGTTGTCGGTAACAACCCAAAATTTGTGGCTAAAGCCATCGTCTGCCATAAAATCGTACTCCGGTGCGCCCTGTACAACTCCAGCCACAATAGCGTCCAGCTCCGGAACGGCGGGGTAGGCAAAGAATACCGGCTCGAGGTTGGCATTTTGCGCCCGCACGTGCGCCATGCGGTCATCCTCCTTTTCCTTGCGGGTGAGCTCGTGCTTTTTTATCTTGCCGCTCAGGTAGTCCTCAAAGTGGCAGCAGGCCACCAGCCCATACTGCGTACGCCGCCCCATTGTCTGGGCGTATATGTAGTAGCGCTCCTTGCTGTCCTTTACGAGCCAGCCGTTACTCCGCCACTTTTTGAAATTTTCTACTGCCTTGGCGTACACTTTTTCGTCGTGCTCATCGGCGACAGGCTCAAAATCTATTTCGGGTTTGATGATGTGCAGCAGCGATTTTTCGCCGGCTTCAGCTTTCGCTTCCTGCGAGCTTAGCACATCGTACGGGCGCGATGCCACCTCTTGTGCAAACTCTTTTGGCGGGCGGATACCCGCAAATGGCTTTATTCTGACCATGATGTAATTTTAGATTTCAAAAATCAGATTTCAAAAATCAAAAATTTCAGATTTCAGAAATTGGCTGTTGCAATCTGAAATGGGTATAATTCAACTTGTCGCTTTAAATAATCTCTACGGGATTATTTAAAGCGACAAGTTGAAATGCACCCTATTACAATCTGAAATGTTGAATTTTGCAATCCACAAACCTTTACTGCTGTAGCTTTGTATATTTGTCGTTGTATTCGTTATACTTGTCCATCATCTCTTTGCTTTCGTCGCGGAAGCGGAAGTAAATATTTTTCACGTTTTCCAGCGCGTACTTGTCGTTGGGTTGCAGCTCGTGTGCTTTCGTAAAGGGAACTAACGACCGCTTGAACTCTTCGTTGGCCAGCGCTTCCAGCTCCTTAATCTTAGGGCTTCTCCAATCCTTAATTTCGCCGGCCTCCTTGATGTATTCCACCGCTTTGTTGTAGTACAGCGCCCCTATGTTGTAGTAGGCGTTGTAGCTGCTGGGATCTACCTCTATTGTTCTAAGGTACATGCGCTCGGCGTCATTCATCATTTTGAGCTTTTCGTACAGCGTAGCTTCTGCAAAGTAGAGCGTTGCGTTGGTAGGCTCGTTTTCCTGCGCTTGCTTCAGGTACGGAATTACCTTTGTAGCCTCCTCGCCGGAGTTGAGGTAAAGGTTGATAAGCTCAATCAGAATGGCCTGATTTGAGGGGAATCTTACAAAACCTTCCGTCAGCAGCTGCTCCTGCGTAATGCTGTCGCCCTTAGCCCTGTACGCCTTGGCAAGGTTGGAGTAAACGTTGCCATCCTCAAAATACGAGTTGTCGAGGCAGAACTTCAGGTAGCGAATGGCGTTATCGTAGTCGAGTATCTCCTCGTTGAGCGATACAATGCCGGCGTAGTAGGCAATAATCGTATCGACGCGCCCCACCAGCGGCTGGGACAAAGCCTCCACCGACTCCATGAAGTACTGCTGAGCCAGCTTGTAGCTATTTCTGGTATATGCATTCACGCCTTCGATGCGCAGCTTGGCGGCAAGCGTGGTCAAGCCCTCCTTCAGCTTTTTTGCCTGCGCTCCCTTAACGTCCAGCTCAATCGCTTTGAGGTAGGCCGAGTATGCCTGTGACAGCGGCCGGTCGGTTGCCGTTTCCTTTTCGTTCCACAGCGCCAGCATACCTCTCTGGTCAAAGTAGAGGTCAATGTTTGGGAAAATCAGCACCTCATACTCTACGCCGTCCAGCGCTTCGGTTTTTGTATCCTTGGTGAGCGTTGCAAAAATTGCCTTGTGCATTTCCTGCGCAGCCCCCATGGTAGATTTTTCGTGCACGCTTACGAGCTTCTCGGCGCGCTGTATCCACGTCTTGGGATTTTCCCTCTTTTTGGGATTAGCGATATCTGCGTCGCTTTTGGCAACATCATTTCTTAATTTTTCAAGGTTGGGCACCTGAATTTGCATTTGCGCCGTGGCTACAAAGGCCATTACGGCACACGCTGAAAGCGTCAAAATCCTTTTCATAGTATGCTTTTGTTTTATTTTGTTGAACAATAAAT
>JAISGH010000012.1 GCA_031263185.1 Prevotellaceae bacterium
TTTACCTTTACTGAGGCTCGCAGCTGGCTTATTCTGAACATTTCGCTAAGCTCAGAAATCCATTGCTTATACTCTTCGTCTATTTTTATTAACTTGCTCATGGTTGGTTATGGTATTAATTGTTTATGCTGCATGTATGGCTAAACAACCGTAAGCTAAAGCATACGGTTAGTAAAGTGTCACCCCTGCGGGGTTTGCAGCTGGTGGATGTCCCTCCCATCAAGTCCCGCAGGGACGAAATGTTGGTAGAAAACCCGATTACACCCCGTCCCTCCTCCGTCCCTCCGGGACGGCGTAAGCGCTCGCAGCATCCAATGCACAAAACCATTCCTCGTACAGTATAAGTTTTGGATTTTGAATTGGCTTACGCCGTCAGGAATTCAAAATTCAGAATTCAGAATTCAAAATTTCTCAGCTAATGTCCAGCCCCATTTTCACTTCCCTTCCGTACTCGTCGCGCAGGGGAGCGCCGTTTGTTTCCTTGAACTCGTTCAGGTAGGTGTTGATGATTTGGTTCCAGCTTTTGGAGTAGGGCGCAATCCGCGCGTTGAACAGCTCCTGCGGGTCGCCGTCGCCGTCTTCGTACGAAAACAAATCTCTGGTAAAGCCCAGCCTCTCGCACATGAGGTTAAACTTCACGTCGCTGTACTCGCCAAACATCGTTATGCACGTGCTCAGGTTTTCCGACCAGAGCCTTGGCATGCTCACAGCGTTGTCGAACCGTATGCGGTAGAGCGTGCTCACTATCTTTCCCTCCGTGTTGATGTGAGGGTAGCGCGTTTTGACGTAGTCGGCGTGAAAATGCTCGTTTTGGACTATCCGCACCGCAACCGTCAGCACGGTATCGTAGAGCGCCGTGGTGTTTTTGAGCTTCACGGCAATGCGCCCCAGCGCCTTTCCCGCCGGCACAAGCGACTGCGCCGGCAGCAGCTCTACGTCGCGCCCCAGCGTGGCCGTGGAGAGCGAGTCGACAAAAGTGACGCTCACGGGGCGGTCAACGTCGGCAACGCTGCCCATTACCTTTACGCTTACGTACAGCGTTGTTTCCTGCTTCACCGGATTGTCGTAGCCAAAGTGCAGAAACACCTCGTCCACCACGTTCACCGCAGCGTTATCGGCGTAGGCGAAGTAAACCTGATCTTGCCCGCTATACGTAGGCAGCTTTTCGTACTCGCACGAGGAGGCGAGCGCTGCGGCCACTGTAAATATCAGCTTTGTAACATGCGTTTTCATGCGTATAAAATGGCTTATGGTTGTTTCTCTACTTCTATTTTTCTCTACTTCTATTTTTCTATTTTTCTATTTTTCTATGCCTTCTATATGTTTTTCTCGCCCTCCGGAATGGGGATAACGTAATCCTCTGCCGTTACGTTATCGCGCTCCTTGCCGTTGGGGTTGAATACTGTGCTGCTTTCCCTTCGCTTCAGGTAGAAAAATACCTGCCCCTCGCCGTAAAACTCCTTGTAGTACTCGGCCTCGAGCATTTCGAAAGCTACGTCTACGGTAACGCCGGCGGGGTCGGGCAGCGATTCCCACTGCGAGCCTCGGTTAAAGCGCACCTCGTTGAGCAGCGATATGGCGCCGGACGTATTCCCTGTTAGCAGCCGGTTTTCTATCACGATGTAGAACATTTCGCTCATTCTCATCAGGGGCTGGTAGTACTGTATGGGGTCGTTTTCGTTGGCGCGCGTAAACTGCCCCAGCTTGTTCGATATGTACAGCCCCGTTCCCGCCTTGCTGGGCTGCCACTGCCGGACTCTGACGTCCTCCCAGAGCGACATGGCGCCGCCCGTGTTGTCGAACCGGAAGATGTTGTTGAGCAAGTTGCTCGCGGACACCGTGTAGGTTTGCCCGGGGCGGGTTCCGTAGATGTACTTTTCCCACGTGGCGTACAGGTCGAAGTTGTACACGCCGAATATCACCTCGGAGTATAAGATGTAGTTGTAGTCGGCGTCTATCCTCCTCTTGTCGGCCCATCGGAAAGGCTTTCCGTCGCCAAATGCGTTGTCGATGACGCTCTGCGCCGCCAGCGCCGCCGCCTGCACGTCGCCCTTAAACATGAGCGCCCTTGCCTGAAGCGCCAGCACGGCGTAGTAGTTCATGCGGTAGCTGCGCAGGTAGCGGTCGAATATTTCCTTTTCCGTAACGTTGTCGGTAGGCTTTACCTGCGTCAAGTCCAGCACGCCGTCCGTAATGATGGGGTCGTCGCGGAGCAGCTCCTTGGCCTGCTCGATGTCCTGCAGGAGCAGGGCAAAAAAGGCTTCGGGCGCCTGCACCTCGTGGGGGATGACCTCGGCGGAGAGGTTGTAGGGGATACCCTGCGCCTTGGAGCCGAAAAGCCGGAACAGGTCGAGGTGCAAAAACGCCCTCAACCCGTACGCCTCGCCCAGCGCCATGCGCTGCTTGCTCTCGCGCAGCACGCCGGAGGCACTCACCGCGCTGATGAAGCTGTTTATCCGGAATATCGCGCTGTACGCTTCGCTCCACACGCCGCTAAAGGGATTTTTCACCGCGCCCTCCTGATACTGGTACCTCGACATGTAGTTGAAGTAGGTAAAGTCGCCGTTGCTCGACAGGTTTTCCTCATAGTAGTAGTAGTGCGCCAGCAGCTCGAGGGCGGTGATGGTCATAACGCTGCCGTACAGCTTTTCGGACGATAGCGTCCTGTAAAAGCCGTTGAGCACCGAGTTGACGCCCGCTTCGGAGGCGTACTGAGTTTTGTCCAGGTTCTGGTCAACCGGCTGCGCCCCGTCCAGCCACTTGGTGCAGCCAGCAAGCGCCGGCAAGGCTGGCAGCAGCAGGGCGTATAGCTTTATGCTTTTCATCCCTTTTTCAATTAACAATTAATAATTAACAATTAACAATTTTAGCGCTGTGCGCTATTGTTGTTGCTTGCGCTATGTGTTCTAAGGCTGAGCGCATGTGCGCCCTAAGGCTGAACGCATGTGCGTTCTAAGGGCTGAACGCATGTGCGTTCTAAGGGCTGAACGCATGTGCGTTCTAAGGCTGACAGCATGTGCGTTCTAAGGCTGACAGCATATATCTGCCTGAAAGGCAGGATTTTCATAACCGCAGGTCGTTGACCTGCGGAAGTAGAGATGCGGCGCGCCACGTCTCTACAGCTGCCTGACTGAAAGGCAGGACATGGTGACTTTGTGTCGTGTCCTGCCTTTCAGACAACTGCAGATTGATTTAGGGATGAGAAATAAATAACATATAACGGATATAAAAGCCGTAGAGACCTCACCCCCTGCCCCTCTCCAAAGGAGAGGGGAGAGGGACACGATATTCGGCGCCAGCCTCCCCTCTCCTTTGGAGAGGGGCCGGGGGTGAGGTCTCTACGGGATGACATTTTTAACTGTTATATCTCGTTTATTCGTCATTACTAAGTTCGCTGAAAAGTATTACTACAGAATGATTTTGCTGCAACGGTGAGGGAGCGCTACTTTTACACCTAATTTAAGCTATTAAAATGAAGCAATTTGTTGTTAGCATGGCGATTTGTACGGTTGCGGTAGCCGCAGCGGCGCAAAAAACGCTGCCGCCGCCGCGTCCGGTAGAAATTCGGGAAGGGCAGCTAATGTACACCCCCGACGAGCGCGGCAATCGCGTTCCCGATTTTTCGTACGCCGGATACATGGCGGGCGAAAAGGATATCCCTACCGCCGAAGTCCGCGTGCGCGTACCGCCCGTGGAGGGCGACGCTACAGCGCAAATTCAGCGCGCGCTGGACTACGTGGCAAGCCTGCCGCCCGACAAAAACGGCCTGCGGGGAGCGGTGCTGCTGGAGCCGGGCGTTTACCGCGTGGACGGCGCCTTGCGCATTGGCGCAAGCGGCGTGGTGCTGCGCGGCAGCGGCGTGGACAAAACAACGCTGCTGGGCAGCGGACTTGACCGCCAAACGCTGATAACCATTACCGGAAAAAACGACAGAGCGCTCTCGTCGCCCGTAAGAATTGCCGATGCATACGTGCCCGTTGGCGCAACGCAAATGCAGGTGGAGCAAACCTCCTTCGAGGTGGGAGATAACGTGCTGGTGCAGCGCCCAAGTACTCAAAAATGGATACAGGCGCTGGGCGCCGACCACTTTGGCGGCGAAATAGGGGCGCTGGGGTGGAAGGCCGGAAACCTCAACGTTGCGTGGGACAGAACGGTTATCGCCGTCAACGGCGACCTCATTACCGTTGACGCGCCGGTTACCACGGCTATTGATACGGCTTTTGGCGGCGGCTTTGTGGCGGCGTACCGCTGGCCGGGAAGGGTGAGCAACATCGGCGTAGAAAATCTTTCGCTGGTATCCTCATACGACGAAAAAAACGAAAAGGACGAGGCGCACCGCTGGATGGCCATCGTGGTAGAAAACGCGCAGGATGTATGGGTAAGGCAGGTCAACTTTGCCCACTTTGCAGGGTCGGCGGTGGCCGTGTGGGAAACGGCAAAGCGCGTTACCGTGGAGGACTGCAAATCGCTCCACCCCGTGTCGGAGGTAGCAGCCGAGCGCCGGTATTCGTTTTACACCATGGGGCAGCAAACGCTGTTTCAGCGGTGCTACGCCGAGCATGGATACCACGACTTTGCCGTGGGCTACTGCTCCGCAGGGCCTAATGCCTTTGTGCAGTGCGAGGCGCACCTCTCTCTCAGCTTTAGCGGAGCAGTGGGCGCGTGGGCTTCGGGAGCGCTGCTGGACGTGGTGAACATAGACGGCAACGCGCTGGGATTTTTTGACCGCAACCAGGATGGGCACGGCGCCGGATGGACAGCAGCCAACAGCATGATGTGGCAGTGCACAGCCGCCAAAATTTACAACGCGCGCCCGCCAACGGCGCAAAATTGGGCTATTGGCAGCTGGGCGCAGTTTGCAGGCAACGGATACTGGTCGGAGTCGAACAACCACGTGCAGCCGCGCAGCCTGTACTACGCGCAGCTGGAGCAACGCCTTGGCAGGAATATGCAACAGCGGGCGCAGCTCATTATGGTCAAAACTAACCCCACCAGCAGCCCTACGGTGGCGCAGGCGGCGGAGCTGGTAGCGCAGGCAAAAATTCCCGTACAAACGCTTTCGGGCTGGATTGACAGCGCAGCGCAGCGCAACCCCATCCCAACGGAAGGGGGCAGCCCGCTGCTAAGCAGCAAGATGGCGGCGGTGGCGGTATCCAAAGCCTCTCCTTTGCCGGGAGGCATGGAGGTGGCGGACGGTAAGCTGGTGCGCAGCGGCGCGCTGGTGGTGGGCGAAAGGACAAGCATACAGTACTGGGGCGGCAGCGTTAGACCCAACGACGTAAAAGCCGCCCGCCCCCACATTACCCGCTACGTCCCCGGGCGCACGGGGCTTGGATACACGGACGATTTGGAGGCGCTGACGGACGAAATGCCGGCAAAAAATATTGTGGGAATTGAGCACCACTACGGCCTGTGGTACGAGCGTCGCCGCGACGACCACGAGCGTATTCGCCGCATGGACGGCGAGGTGTGGCCGCCGTTTTACGAGCAGCCTTTTGCGCGCTCCGGCGAGGGGCTTGCGTGGGACGGCCTGAGCAAGTACGACCTAACCCGCTACAACCACTGGTACTGGCTACGCCTGAAGCAGCTTGCCGACCTTGCCGACCGAAAGGGGCTGCTGCTGGTGCAGCAGCACTACTTTCAGCACAACATCATTGAGGCAGGCGCGCACTGGGCGGATAGCCCGTGGCGCGCGGCAAACAACGTCAACGGTACGGACTTTCCGGAGCCGCCCCCCTACGCCGGCGACAAGCGCATTTTTATGGCCGAGCAATTCTACGATACTGCTCACCCCGCGCGGCGGGCTTTGCACGTATCCTACATTCGCAAGTGCCTAAACAACTTTGAGGGCAACAGCGGCGTAATTCACCTGACAAGCGGCGAATTTACCGGCCCTCTGCCATTCGTGCAATTTTGGCTCGACGTAATTGCCGATTGGGAAAAGGAAACCGGACGTAGCGTTTTGGTTGGCCTGAGCGCCACAAAGGATGTGCAGGACGCCATCCTGTCCGACACCCAACGCGCTTCGGTGGTTGATATTATTGATATTCGCTACTGGTGGTACCAGCAGAACGGCGAAGCTTACGCTCCGCAGGGCGGATTGAGCTTGGCGCCGCGCCAGCATGTCCGCCTGCTCAAGCCTCTACCCACATCGTTTGCGCAGGTGTACCGCGCGGTGGCAGAGTACAGAGAGAAATTTCCCGGCAAGGCCGTAATATTCTCCGGGCACGGAAGCCGGTACGCATGGGCAGAGCTGATGGCGGGAGGCTCGCTGGCGCCCGTACCCGTAAAGGACGTAAGCTTCCTGACCGCAGCGGCGGCCATGCACCCCCTGAAGAATGCAGGCGTACCAACCCTGTACAGCCCCGGCAAGGGCTACATAGCATACGTCGAGTCGGAGAGCGTAACGCTCGACCTGACCAAAGAATTGGGGAAGTACAAAGTGCGGTGGATAGACGCTAAGAGCGGCGACATCTTGTCCGGCAAAAAAGCAGAAACCGTTACCGCCGGAAAAGCGATAACGCTGAAAAATCCGCAAAACGGCGCGGCAGTGGTGTGGTTGGGTGAGAATTAAGAGTTAGAAAATTACTGAAAATCAGTGATTTATCAAAATTCTTATACTGCTTTTTATTGATATTTAATACTTTATATAACTCCCGAAAGTTGAAGACATGATATTATGGATATGCCGCCAGCCATGCCGAATATTTTTCTTTTTCAGCTCTTCTCTGATAGCGTGTACCAGCTGGTAAGCAACAATATCGGTTAGCCCGCAGCTGTCTGACATTTTCGGGGTAATTCTTCCCAAGTTGGGTTAACGAGGAGAGAGCTGATTTTTGAAGTCACGCCGCGCCGATTTTGGCCGAATACTTCATCAGCAAAATATCCGGCCGCAAATTTTGCTTGGCAAAGCGAAGCCCCGGAATGCCCAAATCTTCCTCGCGGTTGACGTAGGCAAAATTTGTCAGCTCCCGCCTGATGAGCTCCTGCTCGAGCACCTGAAAAATGCCGTTGTAGCTATGCTCGGCCGATTCGAACATGACGTCGAACGTGCTTGCGCTGATAGGGCAGCCAAAAGTAAAGGCTTTGATTTTTTTGTCTATGCGAATAATGCCGCCCGCTAACCCTATCTTTTCCCATGCCGCTACTGCAAATTCGATTGAGCGGTTCTCTTCCTCCAGCAAATCCAGCAGATTTTGGCTCTTTTCGGTCGTTTTTTCGGCTTTCAGCTGCTGCTGCTGAAATTCCCACACTTCGTCTACATTCGAGGCGGAAATCGGCTCGTATTCGTAGCTGCTGTAGTTGCGCAGGAATTGGTTTGCAGCGTTGCGCTTTGGCTGGAGGCGCTTGCCGGATAAGGTCAGCAGATTTTTTGACTCGTGGATGTACTCCGCCCAATCTCTGTCCGGCGTCAGCTCAACGTCGGCAAAGGCGTTGGAGGCGCTCCGAAAGTCGCTCACCATATCGTCGGCAATGCCCCAAAGAATAAAGTCACCGCCATGAGCTTCTGCGTGGTAGCGCTGCAGCTGCTCAACCGCAGCCGGTAAACTTCCGGCGCCGACGGGCATGAAGTAGCATACGCCAAACCCCTTGCGGCGCTGCTTGACGAAAAGAAATCCGTCGCTGAAGCTAACTTCTGTGCTGTACTTCCCCGACAGGCAGTATAAGCTTCCCGTTGACAGCTGGCACGATTGAAATGTTGTTTTCTCTACTATGCTTTTTATTTTCGGCAGGTCGTTGAGCGTTATTGTTTTAAACTGCAAAGTGCGTTCTCCTAATAAAAATTTTTCGGCTATTTTTTTACTGCTACCGGCTTTACGCTTTCCATTTGTATGCGCAGCTCGGCAATTTCCTGTCTGGCGTACTCCGTACGGTCAATTTTTTTCAGCTCCAGAAAATACTGCTCTTCTGTTGTATCCATACGCCTGAAAATGGTGGCCAGCAGTAGCTTGTCTAATTTCGGTAAGCATTTATCAATCAACGTATTAATAAGTAGCCGAAAGTTCACGTAATCTTTTCCGTGCAGGTATCCCTTTATGGCATCAAGGTAGTTGAGCGAAGCCTGCTCAATTTTTTGTTCCTTGATTAGCGCGTTACCCTCTAAGTGTAGCGCCATGCTTTTGAGCGCCTTTGACTTGTTGTAAAAATCCTGCTTTACCTGCGCCAGCTCTTCGCGGTTTTCGTTGCGAATTTCGGCAAGGGTTTCGAGCTTGAGCTGGTGAAATTTTTCGCTTTGCTTTGCCTTGAACAGCTTAACGTTGACAGCGTAAAAAATAGCCGGCAGCGCTACGCCCAGCAGCACGAATACAATCAGCCCGCAAAGGATAAGCTTATCCCAAGCCGAAGAGTAGAAAGATTCTACCTGCTCTAAAACACTTATTTCTACCATTTAAAAAAAAATCGTTAGAGGCTTGAGCTTTACACTGCCGCCGTAAACTGCCTCAGAAATCGCACGTCGTTTTCGAAGTATAGCCGCAAATCGCGCACCTGATACTTGAGCATGGCAATGCGCTCTACGCCCATGCCAAAAGCAAATCCGCTGTACTTTTGGCTGTCTATTTTGCAAGCTTCCAGCACGTTTTGGTCAACCATGCCGCACCCGCCTACCTCCAGCCACCCGGTACCCTTGCAGATGTTGCACCCCTTGCCTCCGCAAATGCTGCACGATACATCCATCTCTGCCGAAGGCTCGGTGAAGGGAAAAAACGAGGGGCGCAGCCGGATTTCGACGCTGGCGCCGAACAGCTCCCGGGCAAAGTACAGCAGCGTTTGCTTGAGGTCGGCAAAGGAAACGTTTTGGTCAACGTACAGCCCTTCGACCTGATGAAACATGCAGTGCGCCCGCGCCGAAATAGCCTCGTTGCGGAATACGCGCCCCGGGCACACAATGCGGATGGGCGGCTGCGATTTTTCCATAACGCGCACCTGTATGCTGCTGGTGTGCGTGCGGAGCAAAATGGAGTTTTCTCTGTCCTCCCGCTTTTCTATAAAAAACGTATCCTGCATGTCGCGGGCGGGGTGCTCCGGCGGGAAGTTGAGCGCGCCGAATACGTGCCAGTCATCCTCAACCTCGGGGCCTTCTGCTACCGTGAAGCCCAGCTGCCGGAATACGGCAAGAATTTCGTTGCGCACGGTGGCTATTGGGTGGCGCGTACCGGCGCTGTCGGCTGTGCCGGGGCGCGAGGCGTCGAGCGTGGAGGCGGGGGCGCTGCTGCTTTCGAGCGCCTGCTTCATTTCGTTGATGCGGGATTGCGCCTTGCTTTTCAGCTCGTTTATTTTTTGCCCCAGCTCGCGCTTTACCTCGCCCGGAGCTTGCCTGAATTCCTCAAAAAGCAGCGTAAGCTCGCCTTTTTTTCCGAAAAGCTTTATCCTGAATTCTTCCACCTTTTGCGCGCTGTCGGCCGTAAATTCTTCCACCTCAGATAGCAATGCAGATATTTTGTTGAGCATGAGCAAGTATTGTTAGATGTTATGACAAAGTAGATGTTTGCGGTAGATGTTTACGCAATTTTTGGCGGTAAAGATAATAGACAAAATTCAAAATGGCAAATTATAGGTGGCGTGGGGGTGTATTTCAAATTATGTAGCTAAATGCTACTGAGGTTGTTTTGTTAGAAAAATTAGGTAAAAATGAGGTTTCCAGCCGTCCCACATTCTATCCGTATCCTAACTACCGAAATTATTAATTATTATCTTCACCTTCACGCCGGCCAGCAGTAAGTTTATGCTTTCGACGTCTTGGAGGGCATCGTGGCCGGAGGGAGAGATGTCCGAAAGGCCGTAGGCGGCGTACGCGCCGGCGTAGAGCCCCCAGCGCGGCGCAAAGCACCACGCAAGCTCAACCCCAACGCCCGGTGTCGACGCGGCAGGCTGCATAGCCCCGGCAGCCATCTTGCCGGACAGCTCCGCCACCCCGTACGTACCGTACACGCCCACCTCGTAGCGGAAAGGCTTTGCGGGGGCAGGGGACACGGCTAACGCCGCGCCGGAGGCAGCGCTGTCGGCTGCGGACAGCTCGCTATCGGCGAGTACCGTCGCGCTATCGGGCAGCGCTGCTACGATACTTGCGGCTGTTGCACCGCCGTCCTTACCGCCATCGTCGCTTGCGGACGTGGATGCGGCGGCGAAACTTGCGGACGTGCTCACTGCTGTGGAACTTGCGGACGTGGATGCTGCGCTGCTTCCGGCGGGCAACTTTTCGTCGGCGGCGGGCTGAGGTGCGCTCGCTGCTGACTGCTGCTTACCTGCCGTTTTGGCTTTGCTCCCGGCGTTTTTCTTGGCGGGGCGGGAAGCATTGCCTGCCTGCGGCGCAGCGTTTTTGGCTACCGCCGCGGCGCTGAGGGGTGTTTTTGCGGTATCTATCGCCGGCGGCGCCGCGGTTTCGGGTATCAATGTGTCGCTACAGAGTATTTCTATGGCTTCTGACTCCGCCTCGCCGGATGACGGGCTGCAACCTTCCAACCCGAAAAACAGCGCCGCTGACGAAAGCATAATGATGATTTTTCTCTTTTTCATAGTTTTTTTTGTTACTGAGAATTGTTAGATGGCGCCTACGTTTTATTGCAATAAAAAAAGCGTGTAAACCTTTTTGAAAATTGGTTTACACGCTTTATTCAATGATTGGAATCTATAAAGAAAATTCAAGTCGGCCGCAATTCAACCGAAAGTCCAAGCGCGCTGGAAATAGTAAAAAAAGTAGATAGCTGCATATCTGTTTTTCCTTGCTCAATGTATGCCACATAGCTGCGGTTTTTACCTATCCTGTCGGCAAGTTCTTGCTGCGTAATCTTCAACTCGCTCCGTCTATCCCGCAGTATCTCGCCATAATAGTAGGCTAATGCCTTTTCATGGAACGCCTCACGCGAAGGAGTTCCTGTCTTTCCATATTCTTTGTCAAGCAAATCGTCAAAGCTGTGAAGCTTTGCCACTTTTTCCGGATTTAACTGTATCATAATGCTATTGTTTTTAATATGTTCATAGCTCGCTTTACGTGTTTATCGTAATCTTTTGAGGATTTTTTCAGAAATCCGGTCAGCAAAACAACTTTAGTTGCCTAAATCACGTTTTCGTGGTCTGTACAAAAAAGAACAGTGCGATACTCGTTGTATCCGACCGATATGCGCAATTCATACAAATTGGTGTTGACTATCCTCTTTACGAATTTCGTACTTAGCACATACACCGTTTTAAGAATGTCTATTCCTTGTTTGTATTTTACTTTTACTCTTTCATCTAATTCCGAATAGAACAAGTTGAAATCGTCCGAATACAACACACTTCGTATTTCTTCCATTTCCTTCACGCCACAAATGTACGAAACTTATTACAAACGACAAAAAAAGCGTGTAAACCAATACGTCAAAGAGCCAACGATGTAGGGGCGTATTGCATACGCCCTTTCCCGCCGGGGTGTCCGGGATGCGGGGCGGCATTCGCCGCCGGAACGGACGCATTGGGGCGAACGCACATAGGGCGAGCGTGGTTGGAAAAGTAACAGTCGCCAGTTCGAGGGTGCGTATGACCGTGTTGCCGGCCGCGTCGGATATTAAGACAATGGCATCGCCGACGCTTCCAATGGCAGGAGCGGTTACAGTAAATGTGCCTGCATTAACCGTGCCCGTTCGGATTACCGTCCAACCGGTGGGCACGGCAAGCACTTTCACGGCAACGGCGTTGCCCTGCGTGGTGAAGCTAACTTTATTGGTTTCGCTCAACGGGAACATGCCGGGCTGGGTAAATGCGCGTACGCGCGTAATGTTATTGAGTACTGTGTGTGTGCTTAGATAATTAATAATTAATAATTAATAATTAATAATTAACAATTGGGCTGACGCCGGAGAAATTTTGAATTACATCAACTGCCGGATGGAATGTACGCGCATAACGTACCGCTACCGGCAAGAGGTTGCCGGCAGCGGGTTGAAAGGTATGCGTAATTCCCAATTCGTAGTTTCTATTTTTTGAATAGCTCATCAAGAAAGCGTGTAAAAAAACGCCCCAAATGTAACGATTTTTCAACAAGTAGAAGCTATACAGTATTAAATTACACAAATGGGGGGGGGGTATAAAAACGGCGTATAGCTTATTACCACACAGCCGACAATTCAGGTGACATGGCGCTACCGCGCGCTCCTTGCCAGCGCGTCTTCTATCAGCTCGCTCAGCACCTGCACTATGCTCAGCCCGGCTGCGCGTACCTGCTGCGGAATAAAGCTGGCTGCCGTCATTCCCGGCACGGTGTTGACCTCCAAAAAGTAGGGGATGCTGCCGCGCAGAATGTAGTCTGCGCGGATAATGCCGCTGCACCCCAGCGCTCTGTATAGTTGGGATGTTGTGCGCTGCACCAGCGCCGTTGCTTCGGGGCTTATACGCGCCGGGGTTATTTCGTCCGACAGTCCTTTGTACTTTGCGCCAAAATCGAAAAATTCGTTTTTGCTCACCACCTCCGTTACGGGGAGCACGGTTTCTACGCCGTTCAGCGCAACCATTCCGCAGGTTATTTCAACTCCTTCGATAAACTCCTCGACGATAACCTCGCTATCTTCCCTGAGCGCGCTCTCGATGGCTTCGAGCAGCGCCTCCTCCGATTTTACCTTTGTTACCCCAAAGCTGCTGCCGCCGCTGTTGGGCTTCACAAAAATCGGCAGCCCCAGCTTTTTTACCACCTTTTTGGCGTTCACGGCGTCGCCTCGGCGGATGAGCATTGCCTTTGCCATGGCTAAGCCGGTATCGGCCAAGAACGCTTTGCAGGCAGCTTTGTTGAAGGTGAGCATCGACACGAACGCGCTGCACGTGGAGTAGGGTACGCCGGTCAGGTCGAAGTAGGATTGCAGCACGCCGTTTTCGCCGGGTGCGCCGTGGATTACGATGAGCGCAACGTCGAACTTTACGCGAGCGCCGTCGAGCAGCGCGCTGAAATCATTTTTGTCTACCTGCGCGTCGGGCTTGCCTTCGCGCTGCACGCGCCAGTCGCCGCGCTGCATTTTTACCATGTACGGCTTGTATTTTTCCGTATCTATCCAGCCGTACACGTTGGCTGCGCTTTGTACCGATACCACGAACTCCGACGAATCTCCACCAAAAATTACGGCTACATTCTTCATGAACTTATTTCAAAATTATATTTTTCCGGCTGCATTGCTTTACAGCTGGTCGTTTTCGTATAGAATGATGAGCTGGTCGAGCATTTTGTCCTGCCCGTCGGCGTCGAACTGCATTTTGAGGCTGGAGTCGAAAATTACGGCTACCGACTGCCAAAAAAACGCCGAAAATCCGCCCTTGAGCTCCTTTACAATTTGGTAGCCGGTGCGTCCGGTCTCCCTGTCCACCAGCTTTATCAGCATACGCCCCTGCGAGATGGTCAGCTTGCGGAGAGGCTTTTCAAACTCCCGAAACATCTCCTTTTCCATCTGCTTGATGTACGCCTTTTTTGCCTTGCTGTCCTTTAGGAGGATGAACTCTGCGTCCATTTCGGCCAGCTTTTGCTTTGCCAGCTTCGCGTAGGGGTACACCTTTTTCATGTTGTACACCATGCGGGCGTACTCTTGGTAGTACTTGCGCTCCTGCCGTGCATTTTTGAACTTGGGCCTCGCAAAGCAGTACACGGGCTGCAGCCGCACGTGCGGCACGGTGTCGCCGTTTTCGTCAACCTGTATGTACGCCAGCGTTGGGTGGTTTGTGGCCGCTGCCACCGGAACGGCAAGAAAGCATAGCGAAAAACACGTAAAAAAGATTTTCATGGTAAATATCCTTTGTACAAAGCAGATTACAAAAATACGCAAAAAACATGGTTTTCACAAAACTTTGTGTATCTTTATTGCTTCTTTGAGTCAGGCTAATTAACCATGAAAATATCAGATATACAGCATCCTGTGGGGCAAGAGTTGGGAAAGTTTGAGCCGTTTTTCCGGCAGCATCTGCAATCGCCCGTGCCGCTGCTATCCTCCATAACCAACCATATTTGCCGAAGCAAAGGTAAGCGGCTGCGCCCGCTCCTCGTGTTTCTGTCGGCAAAGCTCAACGGCGAAATTTGCCAAAAAACCTACGCCGGCGCGGCAATGATGGAGCTGCTCCACACGGCTACCCTGATGCACGACGACGTTGTGGACGATGCCGATAAGAGGCGAAACAGCCTGTCAATAAAAGCCCTGTGGGATTCTAAAAAGGCGATTTTGGCGGGCG
>JAISGH010000092.1 GCA_031263185.1 Prevotellaceae bacterium
TCATCCTTCGTTACTTTTACTTCCGCATCCTGATTGTACACATCCAGATACTGAATATTGTGGGCAATCATTTCATCCAGCGTATAATCGGATGTAAAAGCCCCGTCCTTAAAGCAATAAACACAATAATCCGTGTTTCTGCTGCCGTCTTTGTTCGTCCCGAAGTCTTCGGCAGTCTTCATCGGCATACCGCAACTCTGACAGCTGGGCGTAAGCACTCCATCCTTAATGCAATAGACGCAGTAATCCTCGTTTCTGCCGCCGTCCTTGTTTGTTCCGAACTCTTCGGCGGTTTTCATCGGCATACCGCAATTCTGACAAATTTTAGTTTCCATATTCTTTATATTTATAAAATTACAGGCGGCAAAAGTACAAAAAAAGAAACGCGGATATTCTTTTGTTGAATTATATATCAATGTATATGAAAGTTTTTCAAACGCTACTCCACCGTCATTTTGACGATAAATACATCGCTTGTGGGGCGGTCGCCGGGCTGCGTTTCTACGTCGGCAATTTTGTCTACCACATCCAAACCCTCTACTACCTCGCCAAATACGGTGTAGGCGCCGTCCAGAAATGGCGTTCCGCCGATTGTTTTATAGACTTCGCGCTGCTCCGGCGTGTACGCGAACTTCTCCATGCTCTCCCACTGCGCAAGCAGCTTTTGGCGAACATCGCTCACCAGCGAATCTTGGTTGATGGTCAGACCCTGCGCTTGCCGGTTTTGTATTTCTTTGGCAAGCATTTGGCTAAACATGCTTTGCAGCGGCTGCTGGCTGATGTTCAATTCTGTTTGCGTAAGCTCGGCGTCGTTGGCTACTCTGCCCTGCACGATGTAGAACTGCGAGCCGGAGGAGCGCCGCTCCGGATTTACCTGATCGCCGGTGCGGGCTGCCGACAGCGCCCCCTTTTTGTGAATAAGCTGCGCGGGATTTACTTCTGCCGGAATGGTGTAGCTTGGGCCTCCGGAGCCGTAGCGCTGGTTGGGCTGCGGGTTGCGGGTTGCCGGGTCGCCGGCTTGCACCATAAAGTCTTTGATTACGCGGTGAAAGAGGAGGCTGTCGTAAAAACCTTCCTCTGCCAGCTTGAGGAAGTTGTCGCGGTGCTGCGGCGTTTCGTTGTACAGCTTAACCTTGATGCTGCCGAGGGTAGTCTCGATAAGAACGGTTTTTTCCACTGATTTTGTATTTGTGGTTTGACAAAATGTAATAAGATTCATAGCTGCAATCAGAAAAACAGCTAACACAATATTTTTTATTTTCATGCGTAGTACATTAAATGGTAACTTTGCTGGCTTCACTAAGGATATGAGCGGACGTAGCAGCTACAATCAGAACGTTTCCGGATGCAAAGATACAAAATTAATTACAAATTGTCCACCGCTAAATTTATATTGCTCACTTTTTTTTGGCTTTGGGGGGGACTTTTTTGCGGCGGCACGGCGGCAGCGCAGCGGGTAGCGCTGGCGCTCTGCGGTGGCGGGGCAAGGGGGGTGGTGCATCTTGGCGTTATCAAGGCGCTGGAGGAAAACCAAATTCCCATCGACGCTGTTGCCGGAACTTCCATTGGCGCCATCGTAGGCGGCATGTACGCCGCCGGCTACACGGTGGACGAGATAACGGCGCTCTTCCTTTCGGAGGATTTTACAAAGTGGTCAACCGGCAGCTACGAGTCGGAGGGCAGCTACTTTTTTAAGAAGTTAGACCCCAACGCCAAGCTTGTTGGGCTAAACTTCTACGTCAACAGCCAGCTTCGCATCAAGTTTATTTTGCCCACCAACTACATTTTGCCCTACCAGATGGACTTTGCCTTTATGCAGCTCTTTTCGGGGGCAAACGCTGCGGCAAACAGAAATTTCGATAGCCTGATGGTACCCTTTCGCGCCCTCTCCTACAACGCCTACGACAAGCACGCCTACGTGCCCGGCAGCGGCGATTTGGGGACGGTAGTTCGCGCCTCCATGAGCTTTCCGGCGCTGTTCAAGCCGGTTATGGTGGACAGCGTAATGCTCTTCGACGGCGGAATTATCAACAACTTTCCGGTGGACGTGGCCATGTCCGAGTTTTCGCCCGATTTTATCATCGGGGTCAAGTGCGCCAACAACTACGAGCGCCCCTCTGAGGACGACGTTTTTTCGCACATCACCAGCCTCGCCTCGCACCCTATCAGCTACGATATACCAACGGACAAGGGCTTGCTCATCGACATTGATTCGCTCGACGTTGGCCTCATGGATTTTAGCCGGGTCAAAATGCTGACGAAAATAGGCTACGACGCCGCCATGGAGCAGATGCCCCGCATCAGGGAGCACATACAGCGGCGGGTTTCGGCAGAAGAAATTCGCCTGAAGCGCGAGGCGTTCCGAAGCAAAATGCCGGAGCTTAGCTTCAAAAACGTAACCATGGAGGGCGAAACCGCCAGCCTGAAAGCCTACATCGGCGACGCCATGCGAAACAGGCGCCGCAGCATCCTCTCGCCGGAGGAGGTAAAGCGCCGGTACTTTGGGGTTGTTTCCGACGGCGGAGTTTCTACTTTTTTCCCAACAGCCGCCTACAGCCCGAGCGACAGCGCCTACAACCTTCACCTGCGCATTTCCCCTGCCCCAAACTTAAAGGTAAACTTTGGCGGGTGCTTTTCGAACTACTCAAACCTTGGGTACATTGGGGGAGAGTATAGCTACTACTCCTTTTTTTCGATGCGCGCTACAGGGAACGTCTACTTCGGGAACGTGTACAACTCACAAAAAGTTATGGGGCGTTTTGACTACAACATCAGGGCTATCGGGCTTCCCGTCTTTGGCGAGCTGATGTACACCCACAACCAAAACGACTACTACACCAGCAACCCCGACAACATTTTTAGCGACACCAAGCCCGACTTCATACAGGACGACGAGTCCTTCGGGCAGCTCAACCTGGGAATCCCTTTTCTGCTCAACAGCAGCCTCAGGGTGGGCGGCTCCCAGGGAGCGTACAACACGAACTACTACACGCGGCAAAACTTTCAGTCGAAAGACATACCGGAGCGCCTGACGTTCCGCTTCACGGAGGGGCACCTCGCCGTTGAGCACAGCTCACTCAACCGCAAAGTTTTTGAAACGTCCGGCGTGCTAACCAGCTTTAAGTTCAACTACGTAAACGGATACGAGTACCACACCTTTGGCACAACAGCGGTGGCAGCGGCAGAAGATTCTTCCATTGTGGAAAAAAGAAAGTACATGGGCAGCCGCAGCTTTTGGTCGCTGAAGTATACGCACAAGGCTTTTTTTAAGCCCGTAAAATATTTATCGCTGGGCTACCACTTAGAGGGGGCGCTGTCGCAAAAAGTGCTCTTTAGCGACTACTACTCCACGCTGTTTTTGCTGCCCGGCTTTAACCCGATGTACAACATGCAGGGCTTTTTCCTCGAAAATTTTAGGGCTGCGAGCTACCTTGCCGTCGGGCTTATTCCGTCCCTTACAATTTTCGACCGACTCGACCTGAAAGGCGACCTGAGAGTTGAGGGGTACGCCTTTCAGCCTTTCACAAGGCTCAGCAGAGAGAACACTCAGGAAAATGTAAGGTACGAGAGAAATGTGAAGAGCAGCAGCTTCATGGGGGCTGTATCGCTAATTGTTAGCACGCCGGTAGGTGCGCTAACGCTATCGGGCATGTACTACGACAAGCCAAACCAGCAGCTCTACTTCCTGATAGCCTTTGGCTACAACCTGCAGAACAAGAGAGCGTTCTAAGCCGCCGCCCACTCTCAACCCTTGATGCGCATTGCTAATTTAACGGCTAAATCTTTTTTTGAAGTACTATGAAAATTTCATTTTGAGTCTTTCCCTCCCTCTCTCCGTCATTCTTGCGAAAGTTTAAAACCTCATTCTCGCCTAATTTATCTAACAAAACAACCTCAGTAGCAATGAATTAATATGCATATCAACAACCCCATTACCTCATTAAAACGATGAAATGGGTACGAAAAAAATGAGGTAATAAGGTTTGGATATATTATGTAATTATTTGCTACTGAGGTTGTTTTGTTAGATAAATGAGGTTGAAAATGAGGTTTTCAAGCCGCCCTCATTCTATCTGTACCCTAACTACCGAGTTGCAAGCTATTTTCATAGCACCTCAAAAAAAGATTTAGAAGCTTGGGGCGAAAGCGATAAGGCATTTTTGGATGCCTTGCCGCGCTACCATTTTCGTATTAAATGCTTGAAAATTAATTTTTTTTGCTCAAAATTAGTTCTAAAATACTGCTCGCGCTGGCCTGTAAACGGCCAAAGTTCCGGAAGTTTTTCTTAACTTTGAGGCTTGAGAAACAGCCGAGCGCCGCGGCGATAAATTTTTTGCGGCAGCCTTTAAGCGATTTGAAACGGTCATCGCTTAAAATGCTGTAAATAAGCGAAACAATATTTGCGTAATAGTTTGGTTATCCTAATTTTGCGCATTAGAATAATCGCTAAATTACTAATAATCAGCGAATTATGCAAATATTTTAACGCGATTTGCTAATTAATTTATTGATTTTTAATGGATTAAACCATTTTATAACGAAGTATTGTATTCAAGCATTGCCA
>JAISGH010000080.1 GCA_031263185.1 Prevotellaceae bacterium
TCAACGATTTGTCTTTTAAATTCTTATATAAGTTTACCATTGCCCCGAAAGTAAAAAATTCCAAAGTTTTCCATGCAGGGGCATATTTGTCGTTAATGTACTTATCGTGATGATGTTTAATAATCGGATTTCGACGAAATCTATCCGTATAAAGCTTCCTGTCAAAATCTTCAATAAATGCTTTTTCCATTACAGCGGGGTCAATAAACCAAGTATTGCTATTAAGATACTGGTTAGAAACAGTATATATGATGTTTGTGCGGAAATTTATCTCTATCCTGTTAAGAAAAAATGAAAGAGTTCTGCGTAAATCGGAGTCAAGATAACACAGCGCAACAACATCAGAAAATTGCGAACCTTGCTTGTATTGGTGCGTTCTATGCTTTTTATTCGGATAGCTTGTTTCAAAGGGAAAGCAATAGAAACCTAAACGAAAATAACCAATATCGCCAAGAATTTCTTTGGTTTTTTCTTCGTTATCAATTTGCATTCCCCTGTTTTTCAACTTTTCTATTTGTTGTTCTACCGTTGTTGCTGTTTTCATTTTTTACAGTAATTTTAGCGTTGGAGTTTTTTCAACGAGCTGTGCCCCCCTCTCTGTTACTATTCGGCGAGCTACCGATCCGAAAATACCCATGCGCTCTATGCCGTATTTTGCGGCATGTTTGCGCTTGTAGCCGCGCAGCAGGCGGAGGATTCTTGCGTTGTTTTCATGTTATTGTAGGCGCTGAATTGCCTTGCAAATATACGAAAAATGGTGCGCTTCAAGCTATGGCCATGTATTTGCTCAGCTTTATTTTTCTACCTTCAAAAAAACGAAACCTGTTGCCTCTTTCGAGTAACAGGTTTCTTTCCCTTTTTAAGTGTTGAGAACTATGCTTGTTAGCCTCGGCACCATATTTTACGACTACAAAAGTACAACAATTTTTCAAATAGCCAAATAATTTTCAAAAATTATTTTTGTACCCTATGCAATTCTCTATAATACAATAAATTAATTCACTGTCCTTGTGCTTATCAGCATGTTTGCGCTTGTAGCCGCGCAGCAGGTGGAGGTATTCTTGCGTTGTTTTCATGTTATTAGTAGGCGCTAAATTGCCTTGCAAGTATACGAAAAATAGTTGCGCTTCAAGCTATGGGTGTGCATTTGTCGTCTCGTTAGGGACGGGATGTTGGCAGAAATGCTGCGTTCCCCCACCCTTCCGCCGTCTCGTAGAAACGGAATATCGGTTAACACCACGTTGCTCGGCATCTCATATTCCGTCCCTACGGGTGGGGTGTCAAGAATCGTTACGCTATCAAGAATAAGTTCCCCCACAATTTTTCATTAACTCTCTTTTTTGAGCAAACAGGGTTACGGGACTCTTTTCCTTACGCCATTCTTCTACTTGCTTGTTTTTTTTATTTTCCATTGCCGCTTTAGCATCATTCAAATCATTACTACCCATTATAGCCGCTATGAACAAGCATAAATCGCTTATGCCCACCGATTTATTACTCTTTACTAGCGCTTTGTACTTACCAAAGCAGGATTCAATAATATCCGACGAACAGTAAGCTGTTTTGCCCTCGGAGGCAAGCTGCATTGCTTGAAAATAGCAGGATACCTTTTCTTTGACGGTACGCACGCTGCCGCTATTGGTGCGATCAAAGAAATGCAGCGCCCTTACCGCATTTTCCCTGTTAAATCCCTCATCTTTTAGTAAAAACTGTATCTTTTCAAGCGTACCTAAAATCCCGAACGTTTCAACGACAAGCTATCGGCAATCGTTCATAAAAGCCAGCTTTTCCATCTCCACTTCGGACAATGCTCCCCTATCCATGAGCTCAAGCATTTCGCCTCCGCCGAATTGCCTCAGCTCGAAAATCGCACCAGCAAGTTCCTGTAAGCCGAGAAAATTTTTGACTTCGAAACAAAGCCTACGTAAACGTTCTCGCCGCTCACCACCGGCAGGTTCCACGCCCCCGACTTTTCAAACTTCTCCAGCACTACCTCCATGCTTTCGTTCTCTACCACCACGTCGGGGGGCGAGCTCATGTAGTCCTCTACGGTAGCCATGCCGTAGAGCTTACGGTTAAACATCACCTTGCGTATATCGTCGAGCAGCACAATGCCCATAAGGTGTCCATCGCTGTCGGTCACGGGAAAAACGTTCCGGTGCGACTTTGCCACCACGTTCACCAGCTCCCCCAGCGTTGCCCCCACCGGCACAGCGTTGAAGTCGTGCTCCACCAGCGTGTCGGTACGCAGCAGGGTAAGCACCGCCTTGTCCTTATTTTGCGTCCGCAAGTCGCCGGTTTGCGCCAAGCGCTTGGTGTATATGGAGTGAGGCTCAAAGTAGGATATCACCGCGTAGGCCGTAACGGAGGTGAGCATGAGCGGCAGCAGCAGGGCGTACCCGCCGGTAATCTCGGCAATGAGGAATATGGCGGTAAGGGGCGAGTGCATCACCGCTGCCATAAGCCCGCCCATGCCTACCAGCGTAAAGTTGGCTTCGGGCAGGATGGCCACGTGGCTAAACGAGTTGACCAGCTTGGCCAAAAAGAATCCGCAAATGCCGCCCAAAAAGAGCGTTGGGCCAAACGTTCCGCCCACGCCGCCGCCGCTGTTGGTAACCGACATGGCTACCACCTTGAACACCAGCACCAGCAAAAGGTAAACAAAAATAAACCACGTGGTATCCTTCAGGGAATCGGGAAAAAGCGACCCCTGAAAAATAGCGTCGGGGGCGTCGTTGAGCAGGGCAGAGAGTACGCCGTAGCCCTCGCCGTAGAGCGGCGGAAAAATGAAAATGAGCACCCCCAACATGCTTCCCCCCACCAGCAGCTTGCGCCACCGGCCCTTGAGCTTTTTAAACCGGCTCTCGATAAAAAGGGCGCCCCGCGTGAAGTACAAGCCCACCATGCCGCAAAAAACGCCCAGCAGCAGGTAGTACGGCAGGTTGCTCAGCGCGTACGCCTGCGTAGCGTTGGCAAACTCAACGCCGGAGCCAAGCAGAAAGTACGACACCAGCGTTGCCGATACGGCCGAAACGAGCAGCGGTACAATGGACGAAAGCGTAATGTCTATCATGAGCACCTCGAGCGTAAAGATAACGCCGGCCAGCGGCGCCTTAAAAATGCCGCCAATAGCACCGGCCGCTCCGCAGGCCAGCAGCAGCGTGATATTTTTGTAGTTGAGGCGCAGCAGCTTTCCGATGTTCGACCCGATAGCCGACCCTGTGAGCACAATGGGCGCCTCCGCCCCCACCGAGCCGCCAAAGCCAATGGTTATAGAGCTGGCCAAAATAGAGGTGTAGGTGTTGTGCCCCGGCAGCCTCGAATCTTTCCGCGATATGGCGTAGAGCACGCGCGTTACGCCGTGGCTAATGTTATCCTTCACCACGTACTTGACAAAGATAACGGTAAGCAGCATCCCCAGGGCAGGGTAGGCAAAGTAGAGCAGGTTGGCGTCGCCTATCCGGCCAATCAGCCCCACGAGGTTATTCTGTACAAAGTGGACAGTATTTTTGAGCAGCACAGCCGCCAATCCGCTTAGCAAGCCGGTAATGACGCTCAGCACAAGCATCAGCTGCCGCTCGTTTACGCGCTTGACTCGGGTGGTAAGGTATCGGATTAAAAGTTGAGTATTGGGCATGTTTCCGTAAAAAAAAGAAGCGCAAACTTACATGAAAATCACGAAACCTACAAGTGCGCTCAGCGATTTTTTTTTGCAGCAAAATAACGGCAAAAAATGCTATCTTTGCCAAGCGTAGGCCGAAAGCCGAATAGCTGCCTAAATACTAATTATAAAATCCTGATTTTTCAAATGATAGTCATCCGTAAGCAACGTATTTTGGGGGCTGCCATAGGGCTGGCAGTACCCCTTGCCGCTTTCTTTATTTTGTACATACAGTACAGCAGCGCCTTTACGCTGCCGCAGTACCTGCAATTTCTGGCGTTGCGCAGCGTACTCTCCAAGGTGCTAAGCTTGTGCGTAGTGCCCAACCTCGTTGCTTTTTTCGTGGCCATCGCCTTCAACCGCGATTCGGTAGCGCACGGGGTGCTACTCTCAACCATAGCGCTGGCACTGGCTGTAGCCGCCGTGTACTTTATAGCCTAACAACAACTTCATGCTTCATATACCTATGCGAAGAAAAGATAAAGAAATAGCAGACATAAATGAGAAGCTAAAAATCATTGATAAAAACAAGGTTTGCAGGCTTGCGTTAGCAGATGGTAACCAACCCTACATTATTCCTTTGAATTATGGATATTCCTTTGAAAATGGCGTACTAACGCTATATTTTCATAGCGCCTGCGAAGGTAAAAAGCTGGAAATAATAAAAAAGAATAAGCTGGCATGCTTTGAAGTTGATTGCGGCGGCGCTTTGGTTGAAGGAGAAAAACCATGCAGCTATACCTTTGTATTTGAAAGTATTATCGGTACAGGCAGGATAATTCTGTTGAGCACGGCAGCCGAAAAAATGGATGGGTTGAATAAATTAATGAAGCACCAAACCGGAAAGCACGAGGCGTACCGTTTTGACGAAAAAATGGTAGAGCGGGTAGCTGTATATAAGATGGTTGTGGAAGAATTTACGGGAAAAGGAAGCATTTGAAAGTTACATAGCGCTAATTTTTGCCTAACCTGCCGCACCGTGAATAACGATACGCTTTTTTCGCTATCTTTGTCCCCCCAAATATTGTCATAGTAAATGATTTTTTAATAATCTCCTAATTCACTACAACCAACATGAGCGTACTTGACTGGAAAAATTTAAGCTTTGGCTACCTGCCCACCAAGGGTAACATCCGCTGCTACTGCCGTAGCGGCAAGTGGGGCAAGCCCGAAATTACCACCTCCGAAGAAATCACCCTCCACATGGCCTCTACCTGCCTGCACTACGGGCAGGACGTGTTCGAAGGGCTAAAAGCATACCGCGGCGCCGACGGGCGCATCCGCCTCTTCCGCGCGCGCGACAACGCCCGGCGCATGATTCAGTCCGGCCTGTACCTGCAGATGGATGTCCCCAGCGAGGAGCTGTTTATGGACATGGTGAAGCAGGTGGTAAAGCTCAACGAGGAATTTGTGCCGCCGTACGATAGCGGCGCTACGCTCTACATCCGCCCGCTGCTTGTTGGGGCATCGGCGCAGGTTGGCGTAAAGCGGGCGGACGACTACCTGTTCCTCATTTTTGTTACGCCCGTGGGGCCGTACTTCAAGGAGGGCTTCAAGCCCCTGAACGTCATCATTGACCGCGACCACGACCGCGCCGCGCCGCTCGGGACGGGGCATACCAAGTGCGGCGGCAACTATGCGGCAAGCCTCGTTTCGCTCGATATGTGCCAGCGGCTGGGCTACGCTGCCGCGCTCTACTTAGATGCCGCCGAAAAGAAGTACCTCGACGAGTGCGGGCCGGCAAACTTTTTTGCCATCCGCGGCAACAGCTACATCACACCCGAATCGCGCAGCATTTTGCCCAGCATCACCAACATGAGCCTCATTGAGCTGGCCAAGGATATGGGCATGACCGTAGAGCGGCGCAAGGTGGCGGTAACCGAGCTCCCTACCTTCGACGAGGCGGGCGAATGCGGCACGGCGGCCGTCATTAGCCCTATCGGGAAAATATTTGACCCCGTGAGCAACCAAACATTTGAATACTGCAAGGACGGGCAGGCCGGCAAAGTAAGCACAGCGCTCTACAACCGCCTGCGCGCCATTCAGTACGGCGACGAAGCCGACAAGTTCGGGTGGATTGACGAAGTTCAATAGCGCAACGGCGCAGCTATCCGTGGCGACAATCGCCGAACGATTAAGTCTTTTTTACTTATGATTGAAAAAAAATCTACCACCACCGCGCTAAAGCCGGAAACCGCTGTTTTGGCAGGTATTATTACCGAAAAGCAAAACGAGCGGCTTTCGCGCGAGTATCTCGACGAGCTGGCGTTCCTGGCAGAAACGGCGGGCGTAATTACCAAAAAAATATTTACCCAAAGGCTGTCCGGCGCTCACCCCAAAACGTACCTTGGCGCCGGAAAAATTTTGGAGATAAAAGCGTACGCCGACGAGCAGGAAATCGACACGGTCATCTTCGACGACGAGCTAAGCCCCTCGCAGCTGTTCAACCTCGAGAAGCAGCTCGAGCGCAAGGTGCTCGACCGCACCAGCCTCATCCTCGATATTTTTGCCATGCGCGCCCGCACCGCCTACGCCAAAACGCAGGTGGAGCTGGCGCAGTACCAGTACCTCCTGCCCCGCCTCAAGCGCATGTGGACGCACCTTGAGCGCCAGCGCGGAGGCATCGGGATGCGCGGCCCCGGCGAGTCGCAAATAGAAACCGACCGGCGGATTATCCTCGACCGCATTGCGCGGCTCAAGGAGCAGCTCAAAAAAATAGACCGGCAAATGACCTCACAGCGCAGCAACCGCGGCGGCCTGGCGCGCGTGGCGCTGGTGGGCTACACCAACGTGGGCAAAAGCACCATCATGAACCTGCTGAGCAAAAGCGACGTGTTTGCCGAAAACAAGCTCTTTGCCACGCTCGACACCACGGTGCGCAAGGTGGTGCTCGACGACATGCCCTTTTTGCTCTCCGACACGGTGGGCTTCATCCGCAAGCTGCCCACGCAGCTCGTCGAATCGTTCAAATCCACGCTGGACGAGGTGCGCGAGGCCGACGTGCTGATGCACGTTGTGGACATTTCGCACCCTAACTTCGAGGAGCAAATGAGCGTGGTGCAGCAAACGCTCACCGACATCGGCGCAGGCGAAAAGCCGGTGTACCTCGTCTTCAACAAGATTGACGCCTACACGTTTGTGGAAAAAAGCGCCGACGACCTCACGCCAAGCACCGACAGGAACATACCCCTGGAGGAATACATGAGCAGCTGGATTGCCAAAAAAAACGCACCCTGCATTTTCATTTCGGCCACCAACAAAACCAACATCGACCAGCTCCGCAGCGACCTGCACCAAATGGTAGCCGAAATTCGGGCCGGACGCTACTAAGGTTGCCCTGTGGAATCTCCTCCCCCCTTGCTTTTATCCCTATAATCCGGCATCTCCCCCCTCGCTATCCCCTTGCGCTTTTCCATACAAAAATCCTGCACTTCCAATTTCCTTACATTATTGAGCAATATTTTGGCATTGCTCTTTTTTTTTAGATATAATCTTTGCACTGTCAATAATGACAAAACAAAATTATTATCAAACTTTTAAAAACGCCAATTTTATGAAACATTTTACTAAAAACATCACCTTGGGCGCAGCCGCACTACTCTGCGCTGTAGCAGCTGCTAACGCACAAGCTCCCACCGTTGAAGCGCCAACCCCGCTTTACCACGCCGACAGCGTAAAGTCGCTTATCAGCGACAAATATACAGCGGTAAACACTTTGAATTCGACGAATGTCTCTTGGAGCCAAAACGCTACTTACAGCTTTGTAGGAGTAGGCGACGGCTCGGCAATGCAAATCAGTAATTTGGGAGAAAAAGGCTGGTTGCCGATTGCTCTTACCAGCATTGTTGATTTGCGCGACATGGACTCTGTACATTTCGACCTGTACTGCAACGAAAACACCTCGTTCCGCCTTGGCTTCCACACTTCGTATCAGTACGACGGCAAAGCGGGCGAGTATTACGGGCCTTTTGTTGAGTACACAACGCCGGGCGTATGGGTCTCATACTCTTACCCCGCTTCGATGCTTACGGATGCGGGAATGACGATGAACAATATCTTATATATTCGTATCGGTTCCGACAATGCAAAATCCCCTCAAGAAGGTGGTACTCCCGACGGTATTGTTTATTCCGATGAAATTTACCTAAACAACCTCTTTGTTTTCAGAGGAATTCCCGATGCAGTTCCTTCAGAACCCGACCCCGATGACCCTGACGATCCCGATGACCCCAACACCCCCGATGACCCCAACGAAACCACCGGCGTTAAATCCCTTACCAACAACCACCTGCTGAAAATTTACCCGACAACGGTGCGCGATAACTTGACGCTACAGGCAACGGAAGATATTACCGAAGCCACCATTCACAGCATTGCAGGGCAGCGCGTTGCAAAATTCAACGTAAACGCTGCAAGCAAAATCCTGAATCTGTCCGCCTTAAAAGCAGGCTCGTACATCATTTCCGTCAAGACTGCTAACGGAGCAGCTGCACACAAAAAATTTGTAAAATATTAAAAACCACGTAATTATGAAAAACATACTGCACGAATTCTGCAAAAAAAGCCCCCCGCTGTGGGGATTAGGGGCTGCGCTTTGCCTGCTGCCGCTGAGCCTGTCCGCTCAAGCGCCAAACGCGGCCGCACCCACCACCGCCGCGCCAACGCCCACGCTGCTGCAGAGCAGCGTAAAATCGGTATTTAGCGACCACTACGCACAGTTTGCCAAGTTTGACTTGGTAACCGACTGGTCGGGCACAAAAAGCGAAAAGGCGATAGTTAACCCCGTTACCGACAACCCTGCCGACCGCATTCTGGAAATCGACAACCTCGTTAGCGGCGCGGAAGCCCTTATTGCGCTTGGCACCTGCGACTGGAGCAACATGGACAGCGTTCATATCGACATTTTTTCGCCCGACAACAATCAGGGTATCGGTGAATTTGACTTCGCCCTGCTCTCCAACTTCACCGGCGGCCAAAAAGGGCAGGCCGATGTCTGGCTTGATATTACCACCGCCAAGCGGCACGGGCAGTGGATTGGCATAGACGTGCCGATAAGCAAGTTTGCCGGAGGCAGCTTGCAGCTGAACAAAATTTCTAACCTTCAAATTCGCCGCGGGGCAAAAGGCTCGGCAGGCAAGCTGCTGTACGTGGACAACATCTACGCCTACCAGGGTAGAGGCGAAGCGGTGGTGAGCTCGGTGAACATTTCCGGCGCAACGTGGATTCAGCATAATCCG
>JAISGH010000226.1 GCA_031263185.1 Prevotellaceae bacterium
CCAATCCCCAATAGCCTTACCCATGTGGATTTCTCTTTCGATTATTTCAGCGCTGCTTTTGGGGGGATACGACGTGCTGAAAAAAGTATCGCTGCGCGGCAACGCGGTGCTGCCGGTGCTTTACCTTGCCTCCGTGTCGGGTGCGCTGGTGTTTGTCCCCTTTCTCATTATCTCCGAGGTTGCCCCCGACAGGCTCTCGCTGCTGTACATGCCGCGCATGGCGCTGTGGCAGCACGCGCTTACGTTTGCCAAATCGGCCATTGTGGGGGCGTCGTGGCTGCTGTCGTACTACGCCATGCGCTACCTGCCCATCACCATTGTGTCGCCCATACGCGCTACCTCGCCGCTGCTTACGCTGCTGGGGGCGGTTACGCTGCTGGGCGAATCGCTCGGCGCCGTGCAGTGGCTGGGGGTGGCGGTTACGGTGATTTTCTTTTGGCTGTTTTCAAAAACGGGCAAGCTGGAGAACATCTCCTTTGTGCGCAACAAGTGGATGATTTGCCTCTACATCGGCACCTTTTTTGCCGCCGTTAGCGGGCTGTACGACAAGTACCTGCTGGCAAACTTAGGCATCCCCAAAAACACCATGCAGGCGTGGTTTTGCCTATACATGCCGGTGGTTTTGCTACCCTTCCTGCTGCTCAAGTGGTGGCCGGTGCGCCGCGAGAGCAAGTTCACCTTCCGGTGGACTATTCCGCTCATCGGGCTTTGCCTTGCCGTTGCCGATTTTGTGTACTTTTACGCGCTTGCCGAGCCGGAGTCGCTGGTAGCCATTGTATCGGCGCTGCGCCGCTGCAGCGTAGTAACGCCGTTTTTGTTTGGCGCTATCTTTTTCAGGGAGCGCCACCTATGGCGCAAGCTCATCATCCTTTGCGGCATGATAGCCGGCGTATGCATAGTGGTGATGGGCACCTGACGAGGATTGCAAAAGATTTATAGTACCCTTGACGGGCAATGTATAAAACCACGCCACGCAAAGTATAGCATATAATCACAAAGATACAGATGGTGTCCATGTTCTATTGATATGGATTTAATTATGCTAAAATTGTGAGATAAGGGCAGCAGCCGCAGTTCCTCCTGGATTTCGCCGTCAAACCGGAGTAGAGACGCGGCCCGCCACCTCTCTACATGCCCTGCGCATGTCAGCAACATCAATGCTAAACATTTTCAACTCTTGTTTCACATTAATTAAAGGTTATATCAATAGAACATGGACATTGCCGCCAAACCGTGTCGTGGGTAAAAAAGTATTTTTAATTTTTTTAAATAACTATCTCATTAGTATATAGTTACATAATATATACAAACCTCATTATCTCATTTTTTTCGTGACCATTTCATCGTTTTAATGAGGTAATGATATGCATATTAATTCATTGTTACTGAGGTTGTTTTGTCAAAAAAAATTAGGTAAAAATGAGGTTTCAAACTTTCACGGGGTTGTGTGTATGGGGGGATCGGACGGTTTCTATTGATATGGATGCCCTGACGGGCAATTGAAATACGGAATTTTGTCGTCCGCTGTTTTCCGGATATGGCTGTGCTGGTGGCTATATTGGGCGGCTTTGTTTTAATTGGCGACATTGAATTCCCTTCAATTAGGAAAGCGGCATAGCTTTGTGCATTGGATATACGAGCAAAGCGCTACGCGCTTTCCAGCCCTGCACCATGCACCCAATGTACAAAACTAACCCACGTACAGCATAGCATACTTTGGAGAACACCACCCATAAATATACTTAAGAGCGGATAGTATAAAAAACAAACAAGCGTGGACTTTTGCCACGCCACCTCTGGGTTCTGGTAAGCCTGTTGCAAGCATAAACAAAGCCCACGCTTTCCGCGTGCGTCTTGCTGTTTTGCCTTGCAAATAGTGTTCCTTAAACTTACTAGATTTAGAGGTGAACAACTCGGCTAAAAACGCATTTATATATCTTTCTTTACTTCATAATTTAGCTCTATGATGAGCTGCAAAAGTAGTAAAAAAAATGATACCGTCAGGCGTGGGCTACAATTTTTTCCAAAAAGAACATAGCATGTCTTCTAAATTCGATGCAAAGATAGCATAGCACTACGACAAACTACGGCATAGGTACAAAATATTTAAAGAATCCGCCCGCATTATTTGCAAAATGAAAAAAAGGTGTAATTTTGCATTTGAATTGCATATTTGCACCTTTTATACTTATCGCTATGGTTAATAGAGAAATAGGAAATACATTTAAGCGCCTTACCTCTCATGTAAATCAATATTGCTCCAATGCGCTTGCGTAAATATTCCTTAATTTTACCGCTAATTGTTTTGGCTTAATAACTTTAACAGTATCTCCATAGGAGAGCAACTTCATTAAAAAGTCGTGGGTGAGGTAGAGGGTGAGGCGGATACGTAGCTCGCGCTCCGTGTCTTTGATAATTTCCTGCGTGTCGTGCAGCGGCAGCGATTTGATGTATTTTCCCTGAAACGGGTCAAACGAGAGGATCACTTCGCTGGGTTTTTCGGCGTTGGGCGATATGATGCCGAAGCAATACTTGAGCTGCCCGTTGACGTCGAAATGCTCACCGGCAGCAAAGCGGGTCTTGAGAATTTCCAGCTCCGACAGGCGGTCTAAGGCATAGCACTTGATCTTTTCGTCGTACGTATCTTTCGCAAAAATGTACCTTTGACATGGTAAACAGGTTTTAATTTACTTTCGACCGCAAAGATAGCAAAAGACCACGATAAAGCATGGCTGGGGCTAAAATTACCTCAACTTTTCGCTCCGCCGAGTAGTTGAAAAATAATCACTTGCTCCGGTACAGCCTTGTCTATTTTTTTGTAATTTTGCGGGCTAAATAAAAATAAACATGTTGAACTTTTTTGTTTGAGAAATTGAAATCTGAAATTTTTTATCCCGAGCTGCTGACCACCATAAAGAATTACAGCCGTAAGCAGCTTGTACAGGATGCTATTGCGGGGGTTATTGTGGGCATTGTTGCGCTTCCGCTGGCCATTGCCTTTGGCATAGCCTCGGGCGTAACTCCGGAAAAGGGAATTATCACGGCCATTATAGCCGGATTTACTATTTCGCTCTTGGGCGGCAGCCGGGTGCAAATCGGCGGGCCTACGGGCGCCTTTATTGTGATTGTTGCCGGCGTGGTGGGCACCTACGGCCTGCTGGGGCTGATGATTGCCACTTTTCTTGCCGGCATACTGCTCGTCATCATGGGGCTGCTCAAGCTGGGCGATGTGATTAAGTTCATGCCCTATCCGGTGATTGTGGGGTTTACCAGCGGCATTGCGCTGGTCATCTTTTCTACGCAAATCAAGGACTTTTTTGGGCTGACAATGCCGGAAGCTCCGGTGGAGTTTCACGAGAAGTGGGTGGCCTACTTTCGCTATTTTGCCTCGCTCAACCCGTACGCCACAGCCATTGCCCTGTTTACGGTTTTCGTGTCGTTCTTTTGGGCAAAAATCAACAAGCTCATTCCCGGTACGCTCATTGCCATTGTAGTTACAACGGCGGCGGCGGCTATTTTCGACATGCCGGTAGAAACTATCGGCAGCCGCTTTGGCGACATCGAAGCAAACGTTCCCGCGCCGGCTGTACCGAGCATAGATTTTGCCACCTTCAGGAAGCTGCTGCCGGTGGCTTTCACCATTGCCATGCTGGGTGCCATTGAGTCGCTGCTGTCGGCCATGGTTGCCGACGGCGCCATTGGCGCTCGGCACCGCTCCAACACCGAGCTTATTGCGCAGGGCGTGGCAAACATCGTTACGCCGCTCTTTGGCGGTATTCCTGCCACCGGCGCCATTGCCCGCACAATGACCAACATCAAAAACGGAGGGCGAACGCCCGTTGCCGGCATAGTGCATACGCTGACGCTGCTGCTTATCCTGCTCATTTTTGCAAGGTGGGCTAAGCTCATTCCCATGTCGTGCCTGGCAGGAATTCTGGTTGTGGTAGCCTACAACATGAGCGAGTGGCGCTCGTTTGCCGGCATCTTTCGCAACAGCCACTCGGAGGTTGCCGTGCTGCTGACAACTTTTCTGCTGACCGTTGTTTTTGACCTTACCATTGCCATTGAGGTGGGGCTAATTTTGGCGCTCTTCCTGTTTGTCCGCAGGGTGTCAAAAACCATGGGTATTCAAGTCGTCAAGGAGAAGATAGCGCCGAGCGAAAATGAGCAGGAAGTTCTGACGGAAGAAGCCCTGAACATTCCCAGAGACGTTGACGTTTTTGAGATAAACGGGCCTTTCTTTTTTGGCGTTGCCAATACGTTTGAGGAGGCGCAAAAGCAGGTTGTCAAGCCGCCAAAGGTGCGCATCATACGCATGCGCAAGGTGCCTTTTATGGACTCCACAGGGCTGCGCAACCTCCGCAGCTTTTACCGGAAATGCGAGGGCGAAAAAGTACATATCCTCCTCTCCGGCGTAAATTCATCGGTAGAAAGCTCGCTCAAAACCGACGGGCTGTACGACATCATTGGAGCCGACAACATCTTTGACCACATCAGCAAAGCCATGAAGCGGGCGGAAGCGCTGGTTGGAAAATCTTAACGTTAGAGCGCAAATCACTCCAAACGGCCAAGCGTTGCGCAGCATTATCAACAAAGGAGTAAGGGCTGAAAAATAAATACCATCTAACTGATTAAAAGCTGTAGAGACCTCACCCCCTGCCCCACTCCGAAGGAGAGGGGCAGGGGGTGAGGTCTCTACGGGATGACACTG
>JAISGH010000240.1 GCA_031263185.1 Prevotellaceae bacterium
TTTTGAATTTTGAATTTTGAATTTTGAATTATTTCACTACTGCTTCAGGCTACTTTTTCCTTCTCTCAACAATAAACTTCGAGGTGGTTTTCTTTGGGTTGCGGGTTTTCTTGCCCTTAGCCAGCAAACCCTTTCGCGAGCGAGGATGTCCGCCGGAGTTTTTACCCTCTCCGCCGCCCATGGGGTGGTCAACAGGGTTCATAACTACGCCGCGGTTGTGGGGGCGGCGCCCCAGCCAGCGCCTGCGCCCTGCCTTGCCGTGCGATTCGTTTTGGGCATCGGGGTTTGAAACTGCGCCAACCGTTGCGCGGCAGGTAACGGGCACCATGCGCGTTTCGCCCGATGGCAGCTTGAGCACGGCATGTTTTCCTTCGCGCGCCAGCAGCTGCGCCGACGAGCCTGCGCTACGCGCCATAGTTGCGCCCTGTCCGGGCGTAAGCTCAATGTTGTGCACAACAGTACCCATGGGTATGTCGGAGAGAAAAAGCGTGTTTCCTATTTCCGGAGGCACACCTTTGCCCGACTGTATGCGCTGCCCCACCTTGAGCCCCACCGGGGCAATGATGTAGCGTTTTTCGCCGTCGGCGTAAATCACCAAGGCAATGCGGGCGTTGCGGTTGGGGTCATACTCTATGGTTTTCACCGTTGCGGCAAAGCTGTCCTTATCGCGCTTGAAGTCAATAATGCGGTACATGCGCTTGTGTCCGCCACCTCTATAGCGCACGGTCATGCGCCCCTGGTTGTTGCGTCCGCCGGAGCTCTTGATGGGAGCCAGCAGCGATTTTTCGGGAGTAGAGGTAGTAATCTCGTCAAACGCAGAAATAACTTTATGCCTTGTACCCGGCGTTACGGGTTTAAATTTTCTGAGCGCCATGCTTGTTTAGATGTTACTGTAAAAATCAATTTGTTCACCTTTGACCAGCGTTACCACAGCTTTTTTGCGGTGCACTGTCCTACCGGACAGGAGACCAGCTTTGGTGAAGCGGCTTTTGTTCTTACCGCGATAGTTCATGGTATTAACTTTTTCTACCTTAACGCCGTACATCGTTTCTACCGCTTGCTTGATTTCCAACTTGTTGGCCTCCGGCCTAACAATAAAACCGTACCGATGCAGCTTATCGCCCTGCACCGTCATTTTCTCGGTTATGAGTGGCTTAATTAGTTGTGTACTCATTATATATGCTCATTTAGTGCTACTATTCAATATTCTCTTGTTGGTATAACTTCGGTTACTTTACCTCCGGCGACAATGCGCTATTTTCTTTCTGTATGTCATTCGTTGGCAGATCATTAACTTCCGGTATCGCCTCACTTTCTGCCCCAAACAAACGGTTAACTACGTCAACTGCGCCCTCAAAAAACAGCAAATCATTAGCATTCATAACATCGTAGGTGTTTATGTCAGAGGCCATTATAGTTTTTATATTGGGTAAATTTCGGGAAGACAAATATACATTTTTATTTGGTTCGGGCAACACAATGAGCAATTTTTTTCCATTTAGCTGCTGATTTTTCCATATTTTTAGAAATTCTTTTGTCTTTGGCGTTTCAAAAACGAGGTCTTCAACTACGCGGATATTGTTGCTAAGCGCCTTCTGCGACAATGCGCTACGACGCGCCAAGCTCTTTTGCTTTTTGTTGAGCTTATGGCTGTAATCGCGGGGCACAGGGCCAAACACGCGCCCACCGCCTACAAAGAGGGGCGACTTGATGCTTCCGGCGCGGGCACCGCCGGTTCCTTTTTGCCTTTTGAACTTCCGTGTGCTGTAGCGCACCTCGCCGCGGTGCTTCGTCTTGTGCGTACCCTGACGACGGTTGGCCAGCAGCTGCTTCACGTCGAGATAAATGGCATGGTCGTTCGGCGTAATGCCAAATACCGTATCGTCCAAGCTTACCTTTTTCGATGTTTCTTGTCCTTCGATGTTATATACTGATAAGTCCATGATGTTGTTTTAATTCTCAATTAGTAAGTATGACCCTATAGCTCCCGGCACCGAGCCTTTTACCAGCAGCAAGTTGCTTTCGGGGATAACCTTCACAATAACCAAATTCAGCACTTTCACGCGGTCTCCGCCCATGCGCCCGCCCAGCTTACGGCCGGGCAGCACGCGCGAAGGATACGACGACGCTCCTGCCGAGCCCGGAGCGCGAAGCCTGTTGTGCTGGCCGTGCGTTTGTCCGCCTACGCCGGCAAAGCCATGCCGCCTAACAACACCCTGAAACCCTTTTCCTTTTGATGTGCCTACCACGTCAACCCAGTTATTTTCCTCAAACAAATCAACCGTTACGGCATCACCTGCTGCCAGCTCCTTGCTTTCCTTACCTGTAAAGAGCGGAAACTCTACCACCTTTCTTTTGGGCGTGGTACCGGCTTTCTTAAAGTGTCCGAGCAACCCCTTTGTGGTGCTCTTTTCCTTTTTATCGTCATAGGCAAGCTGCAAGGCTGCATATCCGTCTGTTTCAACGGACTTAACTTGCGTGACAACACATGGGCCAGCTTCGATAACGGTGCAGGGGATGTTCTTCCCGTCGGCGCCGAAAACGGAGGTCATTCCGATTTTTTTTCCTATAATTCCTGCCATGTTTAATTTAAAGATTCAAAAATTCAAAAATTCGACAATGTTCAAATATTCGTGTTCAAATATTCGATAATGCAGCACAAGCAGTCGGGCAACTTTCTGCGCTGCAAAATTGAATGGCGAGCTGCAAATCGTTGCAGCAGCAAGCCGCTTTATACCTTGATTTCAACCTCAACGCCGCTGGGCAGCTCGAGCTTCATCAGCGCGTCGATGGTTTTTGGCGTTGAGCTGTAGATGTCCAGCAGGCGCTTGTAGGTGCTCAGCTGAAATTGCTCCCGCGCCTTCTTGTTGACAAAGGTAGCGCGGTTCACGGTGAAGATTTTTTTCTGCGTAGGCAGGGGCACCGGGCCGCTCACCACCGCTCCGGTTGCTTTCACCGTTTTCACGATTTTTTCCGACGACTTGTCCACTAAGGAGTGGTCGTACGACTTCAACTTTATTCTAATTTTTTGGCTCATGAAATACCGTCCTTAATTGTATAGAACTGATTATATAGAACTTACTTTTGCTTCACTTAAAACTTATCCGGCTCGCTACGCCATTTTTTCAGCGCCTCCACATCATGGAGTTGAATATAGCCATCTGCTAACGCCTGCTCCACCAGCGCGGTGTAGCTCGACAATGTGGTCAACTCCGTACCCAACTCCTCAAACTTTTTACGCGCTTCGTCAAACTCATACGTAAAAATCGCCACCATTCCCAGCACATTTGCTTTTTCTTCCTTCAGGTGCACCAGCGCATTTACGCTGCTTTTGCCTGTCGAAACGAGGTCTTCTACCACCACTACTTTTTTTCCTGCCGGATCTGCACCTTCCACTACTTTTTTCAGCCCGTGCTCCTTGCGCTCCGCTCTGACGTAGGCAAACGGCAAGCCTAACTTTTCTGCGACCAGCATCCCGTGAGCAATGGCACCGGTAGCAACTCCCGCTACTACCTCAACATCGGGATACTTTGAGCGTATCAGGCTCACAAACGCGCTGCATATCTCATCCCGCACCTGCACATCGCCCAGCGTAAGCCGATTATCGCAGTAAATTGGCGACCGCCACCCTGATACCCACGTAAACGGATTTGCAGGGCTTAACTTGATTGCGCCTATTTTCAGCAAGCTGTGCGCTATTTGCTTGGATACTTCCATATTCATGTCGCTGAACTATAACTTATACTGCAACGAAAACTGAAATATCTCTAACCACGCCTCCCAAAAACTTTTCTCTCCCTTAAATTCATTTTCAGTAAGAATAAGAGGCATACCTATGTGCATCCCATAACTCCATTTTTCAGCAAAATTAAAGAGCAATTTGGCTGTAATCTGCACCCCAAAAGGGGTATCGTAATTCATTCTCTTTGCGAACCGCTCCTGCATTGAGCCTGAAGCGGCGGTATATCTTTGCCCGAATAAGCCCATCCCCATATCCGCCATCATCAGTCCACTCTCATGGTACAGCAACCTATACTGTCCGGTTACGGAAACGTGCCCGCCACTAACTCCTGTCAGCCACCCGCCGATAGCGGTTACACTCCAACGATTGTGCTGTAGGGTATAAATTGGGCCTAACACTTTTCCTGCAATTACGCCAAAATGATGCTCCGTTTGGGCTGTAGCGGCTTTGCCTGAAAACAAAATCAGTAAAACTGCTACTAAAAAACTTGTCCGATAAAAACTCATTTTTGCAACTTAACTTATTATTTTTTACCATAAAACAGCTAAGCCCGACATCTAATTGAGCATCAAAAAAAATCAACACTCTCTTACTACTCTACCATTTTTTTACTCATCCAAATCCTTGTCGCCTCTCTTCTTGCCCTGCGCCTTTTCAATAATATCCTTAGCAAGCGAAGCAGATACTTCGGCGTAGTGCGAGAACTCCATGGTAGAAGTTGCGCGGCCGGAGCTGAGCGTCCGCAGCACCGTAACGTAGCCAAACTGCTCCGAGAGCGGAACGCTTGCCTTTATCACGCGGGCATTGCCCTTGGAGTCCATGTTCTGTATTTGTCCGCGTCGCTTGTTGAGGTCGCCGATGATGTCGCCCATGTACTCTTCGGGGGTTACTACCTCCAGCGACATGATAGGCTCCATAATTACAGGCTTTGCCTTGGGGCAGGCGTGGCGGAAAGCCGCTCGCGCGCATATTTCAAACGAAAGCGAATCGGAGTCCACCGCGTGGAACGAGCCGTCCTTGAGCGTTACCTTCATTGAGGGCAGCTCGTAGCCGGCAAGTACGCCGTTGCTCATGGCCATCTTGAAGCCTTTCTCTACCGACGGGATAAACTCGCGCGGAATGTTACCGCCCTTCACCATATCCACAAACTGTAGGCCGATTTGGCCTTCGTCGGCAGGGGCAATTTCTACAATAATATCGGCAAACTTACCGCGTCCGCCGGTTTGCTTTTTGAAGAGTTCTCTGTGCTCAACCGTACCACGCAAGGCCTCTTTGTAGTTCACCTGCGGCGCACCCTGGTTGATTTCCACGCCAAACTCGCGCTTGAGGCGGTCAACAATAATTTCGAGATGCAGCTCGCCCATACCGCTAATGATGGTCTGTCCGGTTTCTTCGTCCGTTTTTACGGTGAACGTGGGGTCTTCTTCGGCCAGCTTGCTGAGCGCGATACCCAGCTTATCCAAATCCTTTTGCGTTTTTGGCTCCACCGCCAACCCAATCACCGGGTCGGGAAACGTCATTGACTCCAAAACGATAGGATTTTTTTCTTCGCAAACGGTATCGCCTGTTCGGAGGTCTTTAAAGCCTACGCAAGCGCCAATATCTCCGGCTTCCAAAAATTCGATAGGATTTTGCTTGTTGGAGTGCATTTGGTAAAGGCGCGATATGCGCTCTTTCTTTCCGGAGCGGGGGTTGTAAACGTACGAGCCGGCATCGAGGCGGCCGGAGTAGGCGCGTACAAAAGCCAAACGCCCAACAAAAGGGTCGGTAGCAATTTTGAACGCCAAGCCGCAAAACGGCTCCGACGACGAGGGCTTACGCTCAATGAATTTTTCGGTGTTATCGGGGTCAGTTCCTGTCACCAAGCCTTTGTCGAGCGGGCTTGGCAGGTAACGCGCTACAGCGTCCAAAAGATACTGTACGCCTTTGTTTTTGAATGACGCGCCGCACATCACCGGCACAATGGCCATGCCAATGGTAGCCTTGCGTATTGTTTCAATAATTTCGGCTTCGGTAATCGAATCGGGGTTGTCGAAGAATTTTTCGAGCAGCGTGTCGTTGTATTCAGCAATCGCTTCGATGAGCTTTCCGCGCCACTCGGCAGCCTCGGCGGCCAGCTCGGCGGGAATGTCCCCCGTTGTATAGTTCACCAGCTCCTTGCTGTCGGAGTTATATATCAGCGCCTTGTTGGATACAAGGTCAACAATTCCCAAGAATTTATCTTCGGCGCCAATGGGGAGAGTAATCGGCACGGGAGTTGCGCCCAACTTTTCCTTTATCTCCTTCACTACGTTGAAAAAGTCGGCACCTGTACGGTCCATTTTATTCACATAGGCAATTTTCGGCACGTGGTATTTTTCGCTTTGCCGCCACACGGTTTCCGACTGCGGCTCTACGCCGCCCACAGCGCAGAACGTAGCAATGGTGCCGTCGAGCACGCGCAGCGAGCGCTCCACTTCTATGGTAAAGTCAACGTGTCCCGGAGTATCAATCAGGTTGATGTGGTAAGTATTTCCGTCGTAGTTCCAAAATGTAGTAGTAGCGGCCGAGGTGATGGTAATGCCCCTCTCCTGCTCCTGCACCATCCAGTCCATGGTTGCAGCGCCCTCGTGCACCTCGCCGATTTTATGCGTTTTTCCCGTATAAAAAAGGATACGCTCGCTCGTTGTAGTTTTACCTGCATCGATATGAGCCATGATACCAATATTCCGCGTATATGTTAAATCTCTTGCCATTTTCTGTTTTTTCTCTTATCTCTCTTTGCTTTTTTTGCAATTAAAATCTAAAGTGAGCAAAAGCCTTGTTGGCCTCCGCCATTTTGTGCATATCCTCCTTGCGCTTGAAAGCGCCACCCTCTTCGTTATAGGCGGCTACAATCTCGGCGGCCAATTTTTCGGACATTGACTTACCGTTGCGGGCGCGCGCATACTTAATCATGTTCTTTACGCAAAGCGCGATTTTGCGCTCGGGGCGAACTTCGGTAGGCACCTGAAAGTTTGCGCCTCCAATACGGCGGCTTTTTACCTCTATTGCAGGGGTAATGTTTTCCAGCGCTTTTTTCCAAATATCGAGCGGGGCCTTGTCAGCGTCTTTCAGCTTCTCGCCTACCTTATCTATAGCATCATAGAATATACCGTAGGCAATACTCTTCTTGCCGGCGTTCATAAGGTCGTTCACAAACCTTGTTACCAGCGTATCTCCGAACTTGGGGTCGGGAAGTAGAATTCGTTTTTTTGGCTTTCCTTTTCTCATTTTTCAATCAGCGGGCAGCTACAGCAGCGCCCGAATTTTTACGTTTTAATTTTACTTGCAGCAATTATTTTACTTTACTTCTTTTTTGCAGGAGCAGCAGCCCCTGCTTTTGGGCGCTTAGCGCCGTATCGCGAGCGGCTTTGCCGGCGACCTTCCACGCCCGAAGCGTCGAGCGAGCCTCTCACCAAGTGGTAGCGTACGCCGGGAAGATCTTTCACACGTCCGCCGCGCACCAATACAATGGAGTGCTCTTGCAGGTTGTGCCCCTCGCCGGGTATGTACGCGTTCACCTCTTTCAGGTTGGTGAGCCGCACACGCGCCACCTTGCGCATAGCCGAGTTGGGTTTTTTTGGCGTTGTTGTATATACGCGCACGCAAACGCCGCGACGCTGCGGGCATGAATTCAGGGCAGGCGATTTACTTTTTTGCACCAGCTCTGTTCTTCCTTTTCTTACTAACTGCTGAATTGTTGGCATTGTTGCTCAGTAATGCTTTGTTACTATTATATTATAATTATCTAACTTTCAAATATTTACAGCCTGTAATTTTCCTTTGCTTTACGCCTTTTTTTCGTAAAAAATTATGACTCTTGGAAAAAATCAGGGCTGCAAAGGTAGGCATTTTTTTGATATTACAAGAGCTTATCGACTTTTTAACTCATTTTTTTTGCCCAAAAAGCAGTAATTTCAAGTTAATTTATCGTAAACCTATTAACAAAAAAAATTACAAGCTGAAAAATATTGGCAAACAACCGTGTATTTTCGCTGTTTTTCTCTTGTGGAAACCCGTTTTCAGATTATTTACCAGATGACACATAGCTCGTTTTTCGCGCATGCTCAACTTGTCCATAATCCAAAAATGTCCGTTAGCAGGATTGCTTCATCTGCTTTACCCGTGGATATAGCACGTATTTAACAGCATTACAACAAGTTATGAATGTTGAACTACACAATTTTATTCTACACAAACTTTATTCTACGCAAATTTTATTCTACGCAAATTTTATTCTACCTGTTTTTTCATCGAAAGAAAATGTATCTTTGCATCATCACACAATAACCCTAACAACCCCAACAACAATGGAAACAAAAGCGCCCAAACGCCTACCCTACGGCCATTCGAACTTTGAAAGCCTCAGGACAGAAAACTACATTTACGTAGATAAAACGCGGTTTATTGAGCTGCTGGAGAACGAAGGAAACAGGAATCTGTTCTTCACCCGCCCCCGCAAGTTCGGCAAAAGCCTGTTCTTTTCGATGCTGTCCCACTACTACGACGTAAATCAGGCCGACAAATTCGAGCAGCTGTTCGGCGACCTGTACATCGGGCAGCACCCTACGCCAAAGCACAATACCTATCTGGTGCTGAATCTGGATTTTTCGGGGTTGGACACTTCCAGCGAGGAGTACTTCAAAGCTTCTCTTTCGCAAAAGGTGCAAGATATTGTCCGCAGCTTTTTAGGCAGGTACAAGCACCTTTTTCCTGACCAAGATATTTACAGCAAGCAGATAGATGCTGAGCAACCCGGTATTGCTTCCCTGCGGAAAGCCTTTAATGCAGCGGAGGCTGCCGGCAAAAAAGTATATATCATCATTGACGAGTACGACCACTTTGCCAACGACCTGATTGCGCAGGGAACATACGCGGGCAACGACACGTACCGCCACTTAGTGCGGGCAAACGGAGTAATACGCGATTTTTACGAAACGCTAAAGGAAGGCAGCAAAACCGTGGTGGACAGAATTATCCTTACCGGAATTACGCCCATAATGCTTGACGATATTACCAGCGGCTTCAACATCTCCAACAACCTGTCGCTCAAAAAGAAGTACAACGAAATGCTGGGGTTTACGCAGGAGGAGGTAAGTACGCTGATGGCGCAAACAGGCATTGCCCCCAGCATGATCATCGTGAACTTGGAGTTGCTCTACAACGGATACCTGTTCCACCAAGACGGCGAACACAGGGTGTACAATCCTTCGATGATGCTGTACCTGTTTGATCATATTCTGGAGGAAGGAACTGTGGGCGACATTGTAGACGAAAACTTGAAAACGGACTACGGGCGGCTGCAAATGCTGGTAAACCACGAGCAGAATTGCACCCAGCTGATGAAAATAGCGCAGGACAACGGCATTGACTCGGAGATAATCCCCAAGTTTTCGATAGACAAACTGCACGATAACGAATATTTTCCATCGCTGCTGTTCTACCTGGGGCTGCTTACCGTTGACCGGCGCGAGGGCGGAGTAACCTACCTCAAAATTCCAAACTACTCCATCCGCACCATCTACTGGGATTACATTTTGCAGCTTACCAAAGACCGCAACAAGGATGTGATGACCAACATGCGGCGCCAGCAGGAGGCCATCAGCGCCCTTGCCTACAAGGGAGACCCGAAGCTCTACCTCGACTACATCAGCCAAAACATCCTGTGCCGGCTCTCCAACCGCGATTTGCAGAATTTTAGCGAAAAGTACATCAAGGTTATACTCCTGAACGGGCTGTTCCAAAGCAAAATATACATCACCATCACCGAGCTGGAGGTAAGCCAGGGTTACGTGGACATATACATGCAGCGCAGCCACCTCCTGCCCGATATTCTCTGCGAGTGGGTGTGGGAAATCAAGTACGTCAAAAAGGAGGACGCAGACAGCGAAAAAGCGCTGAAAGAAAAGCGCGACGAAGCCCGCGCCCAGCTGAAGAAGTACCGCACCACGCCTCTGTTTGCCGACCGCACCGACGTGCGGTACCTGTCCTTGATTTTTGTCGGAAAAGACAGCTACGAAATGGAGGAAGTTTAGCAGCCTGCTTTCATGCACCTTCAATGCTGCTGCTTCATTCGCTTAAATTGTCGGCCACATTTTTTGCACAAATAATGTTGCTTTCCATACGATTTTTTGCCATTTTTTTATCTTTGCGTTTTCTTTGACAATCGGGGCAATGGAGGGTAATTTTTATTTGTATTTACAAAAATACAAAACAATTTTCTGATTGCCAATTGTTTACAGCATAATATTTTTACATCACCACCAGATATTGGACAATCATAAAGTAAAGTTGAACGGCGAAAAACTCATTTAAACTATGAGACGTATTTTTACCATACTTTTGGCCATACCTCTTCTCCACTCCTGCGCCGGCAGCTACCCGCCGGAGGTGCTCCATGCCCTGCAATGCAGCGGAAATAACCGCGTGTAGCTCGAAAAAACGCTAACCCACTTTGCTCAAAATTCGGCGGACAGCCTGAAGCTGCGAGCGGCAGAGTTCCTCATCGGCAACATGCCCGGACACTACTCTCTGCGCGATACCTCCGTCGAAAGGTACATTGATAAAAAATACGCCAAGCTACCTCTGTTTATTACTAACACACTGTTCTGCGATTTACCATCAAGCGCCCACCTCAACAGCCCGGAAAAGGTGGAAGACGTGAGCGTCATTACCTCCGATTTTCTTATCCGGCACATTGATCAATCATTTCAGCGCTGGCACAGCATACCGTAGGGCAAGGAGATTTCGTTCGACGTGTTCTGCGAGTACTTGCTGCCCTACCGGATGGACTGCGAACCGCGGGATCGCATTGTGAAGGATACCATCGTGCTGCTGCCCGACTCGCTATCGGCCATTTTCAGCCGTTACGATGTTTCCCTGCGCGAACTCAGGCAAAACTTCTCCTATTTGCTACCCAAGTCGCTTAGTTCCAGCCATCTATATGCATCGCTATTGCAGGAAATTTACAACTACACCAGCATAAGCTACAAAGATTTGGCCATATGCAGAAAAAGGGGAATTCCCGCATACGTTGACTTTACGCCTCACTGGTCGCGGCCTCAATGTTTTCGTATCCCTCAGGCGTGTTCCCGCTGCTGCTGCTCTACGCCGTTTGCCTTGGCGGTATTGGCGGTAAGCCTGCGCTGCGGCTCAAAATACCCCGGTGGACGCTTATCGCAGGCGTTGCGCTGTCGGCAGCTGCCGCATGGCAAAGCGCGCAGGCTGCAAGGTACATCCGGCACCTCTCGGACACTTTATCAACGCTGCACCACAACCCTGCCGATAGCGGCAGCATTGACATCGTTGAGCATTCGTACACCCGTATGAGGCGCAATACAACTTTCTGCGACTACTACATGATGTGGCTCAACAGCCGCCCCGACCTGCTCGCGCGCAGCGAAAACATCAAAGATGTGCTGCCCTCCTGCGAGGGGTACTGCATGCTTGGCAAATACTACTCGGCCAACAACAGTAGCAAGCATGCCGAACATGCTTTCTCCACGGCATCGAACATGGTGCCTACCCGCGTACGGCCTAAATGTTACCTCTGGGAGCTGTACGTGGCGCAAGGAGATACAGCCGCTGCCATCGATATAGCGCAAAAAATACTGCGCAGCCCCGTGAAGGCAGAGAGCGTCTATACGCTCAGGGTAAAGGGAGATATGCGGCAATTCCTCAAGAACGCAGCTCCGAATTACCGGTAGTGATGTAAATAGCGGATATTTTTTTGTGTAAAATACTTTTTTTCTATCTTTGTAGCCGCTGATGTAGAAAATGTAGAATGTAGAATGTAAAATGATACTTGCTAATATATTTCTCAACAAAACACCTTTATCTATCACCAAGTTGGCGTTTTTTAACGCCAATAATTTGGAGATTGACGGATTTTTGTTAAAGAGAGAGGGGGTCAGGTGCATACCTTGATGTAAAATACGCACGTACATGCGCGTATATAGCGAAATTTATTAGCTGCGCAATACGTTGCGTAACTTTTTTTGTACCCCTGCAATCCCGCTTCGGAGGAAATAATTTCCCCTCCGAAGCGGGATTTTTTTTTCGGTGTAGGGACCTCACCCCCGGCCCCTCTCCAACGGAGAGGGGAGTCGGGGGTGAGGTCTCTGCAACTTTTATATCCGTTGGTAGATTAAAAGTCCGCTAAACTTCCTCCATTTCGTAGCTGTCTTTTCCGACGAAAATCAAGGACAGGTATCGCACGTCGGTGCGGTCGGCAAAGAGGGGCGAGGTGCGATACTTCTTCAGCTGGGCGCGGGCTTCGTCGCGCTTTTCTTTCAGCAGCTTTTCGTTGGCCGCCTCCTTCTTTTTGATATACTTGATTTCCCACACCCACTCGTAGCGAACGTCGGGCTGGAGGTGGCTGCGCTGCATGTAAATATCCGCGTAGCCGTGGCTTACCTCCAGCTCGGTGATGGTTACGTATATCTTGCTTTGGAACAGCCCGTTCAGCAGCAGCACTTTGATGTACTTTTCGTTAAAGTACTGCAAGTCGCGGTTGGAAAGCCTGCATAAAATGTTTTGGCTGATGTAGTCGAGGTACAGCTTCGGGTCGCCTTTGTAGGCAAGAACGCTGATGGCATCCTGCTGACAGTCAAGGTCGGTTATCACGTCCTTGTTCCTGTCCTTGGTGAGCTGCAAAATATATTCCCAGTAGATGGTACGGATAGAGTAGTTCGGGATTTTCAGGTGCGTTTTTCCGCTTTCGCAGCGGTCAATGGTGAGCAGCCCCAGGTAAAACAGCAGCGACACAAAGCACTCGTTATCGTGCAGCTTGTCTATCGAAAATTTGGGTATGATTTCGGAAAAAATGCCGTTGTCCTGCGCTATCTTCATCAGCTGGGTGCAGTTCCGCTCGTGGTTTACCAGCATTTGTAGCCGACCGTAATCTGTTTTTAGGTTTTCATCTATCACATTTCTAATCTGCTTCGATTTCCGTAAAACCTGCGAAAACAGGTACAGCATCATTGCCGGATTATACACCCTGTGCTCGCCGTCCTGATGAAAAAGGTACCCGTTGTAGAACAGCACCATATTTACGGTAATCATGTCGGGAGTAATGTTCGTTTCTTTCATCAGCGCGTTCACCTCCTCCTGCGTAAAGCCCAGCATTTCGTTGTATATTGGGTCAAGCGACAGGTTGTTGGAAATGTTGAAGCCGCTGGTAATGTCGTCGAGCATTATGGGCGTAATTCCGGTAAGGATAATACGGTCCACCACGGTTTTGCTGCCTTCCTTCAAGGTTTCGTAAAAATCGCGTATTACTCCGTTTGCCCGCACCAAGTGGCGGTATGTGTCGTTGCCGGCGTATGTTCCCTGCGCAATCAGGTCGTTGGCAAAGTGGTCGTACTCGTCAATGATGATATATACTTTTTTACCAATAGCCTCCGCTACGTTGAAAACTTTTCGCAGGGAAGCAACGCCGGGCTGCTCGGTGTCTATCTGCTTGCTGTAAATGTCTCCGTCAGGAAAAAGGTGCTTGTAGCGGCCTAAAAAGCTGCGCACAATATCCTGTATTTTTTGCGAAATAGATTTATTGAAACGCTCATCGGTTGAGGTGTCCAGCCCCGAAAAATCCAAATTCAATACTAAGTAGCTATTGTGCTTTGGCGTGGGGTGCTGCCCGATGTACAGGTCGCCGAACAGCAGCTCGAATTTGTCGGCCTGATTAATATCGTAGTAGTGGGACAGCATCGAAAAGAACAGGCTTTTGCCAAACTTGCGGGGGCGGGTGAAGAACAGATTTCTGTTTCCTTCGTTCTCCAGCAGCTCAATAAACCGAGTTTTATCTACGTAAATGTAGTTTTCTGTCCTGACGCTTTCAAAGTTCGAATGGCCGTAGGGCAGGCGTTTGGGCGCTTTTGTTTCCATTGTTGTTGGAGTTGTTGTGTGATGATGCAAAGATACATCTTCTTTCGATGAAAAAAACAGGTAGAGTAAAGTTTGTGGTGGTGGTGTAAAGAGTACGTTTTTTACCTGTGTTTAGTCTATCTTTTCCTCTACCTTTCCTCCACCGAGGCCAACGGCAATCGTAAATGCGAGGTAGCTGAAGTTTACTTTTATTCCTTCGTACTTTCCGCTACCTGTGATGTGGTAGTGCAGCGCAAACCTGAAGTGCGGCAGGTCAAAGCCCGCCCGAAGCATTGCCCCTGCTTTTTGCCCAAAAAGTCGATACGTGCTGCTATAGTCGCCATCAGTTCTCGAAAAGCCTGCCGCTGTCAGGTAAGAGCCAAACCCAACGCCAACAAACGGGCGGTAGGTAGCGGACGAAAAGCGGTAGTCGCCCGTCAGCAGTATGGCGTTGTTGTATTTGACTACCCCGTAGTTTTCCTCCGTTTCGTAGCCTTCCACGTGATATTCTATGCGGGCGCCTACCCCAAGCGGCCCAATGCTGTACTGCGGCTCAATGCTACCCAAGATACCTATGCCAAAGGTGGTAACAGGAACCGAAAGCCCCGCACCTGCGTCAATCCGGAAAGGATTGTAGGAATGTTGCGCCTGCGCGGCGTATGATGCCGAAAGTAGCAGCGCTGCCAAAATAAAAATTGCCCGCTTCATAGTACTGAAAATTAAAAAGGTTAATGCACATCGGTTA
>JAISGH010000001.1 GCA_031263185.1 Prevotellaceae bacterium
TGGTTTGTGTACGGTAAAAAGAGCGCCTTAAATATCACTCTGTTTGCCTGCGCTTTTATTTTCGCTTCGCTATCGCCCACCGATATTTTTCCTCGATACGTACGGGAAGAATTTGTAAAGCCCTACTGCCTAAAAGCCGTACCATGTATTTTTATTTGGGGAAAAATCATATACGATCTACTCACCTGCAAACCAAGTATGCAGACAAATATGCAGCTCAAATGAAGAAGCTAATGCTATGCCATTCTTATATCAATAGGGTATGGACATCAGCTAATTTTCGGCTCCCTGAAATACTTTTTTTAAGTACTTCAGGTTTGCGCCATAGTTCTTTTTTACGTTGTGCACGTCTTCGGCGCTGCGCGAGCGCTCTACCACGAGCCAGCCGCTCCATCCCATGCGGTCGAGCGTTTCCTTTACCTTTGGCATGTTGAGCTGCGGGTCGTTTTGTATCCAAAATCCGTCGGTGTTGGTGGCGTGGATTTGCATTATTCTGTCCTTGCCCAGGATTTTGAGCTCCGCCACAATATCTCCCTTGCGCTTGAGGATGCTCGAGAAGTTTACGTAGCTGCGCACCGACGCTGAGCCTACCTCGTCTATCAGCTTTGCCTCGCCCCTGGCGTCCAGCGCGGTTTCAATGCCGAAAATCACGCCTGCCTTTTCGGCCTTTTGCGCTACCACCTTTAGCCGCTCCAGCACTACGGGGTACAGCTCCGGATTTTTTGCCAAATCGCTCTGGTTGCCCATAGGCAAAAAGGCTCGCTTAATTCCTACGGCAACCATAGAGGCAATGGCTTCGTCAATTAAATCCTCGTAGTTTTCGCGCGCAGCAAACGACTGCCCGTAGAACGCCGACAAGGCCAAGGAGCTGAACTCCACGCCTAAGCGGTTGCACTCGGAGATAAAAAGCTCCTGAAACGATTTTTCGGTAAGCTTATTGTCAAACGACGCGCGCTTGCCCAGGCCGCCCAGGTCGAGCTCCAGCCCGTCGGCGCCCAGCTCGGATGCCAGCTCGATAGCGCCGATTTTTTGCCGCTTGAGCATCATCCAGTCGCACGCCGAAACCTTGTATCGGCGGTTGTTCACCACCTGCACTTTTTCCGTTTCGGCTGCCGACGGCCATTCGCCATTCTCAATTTGCGACAATACCAGCTTTCTTGGGTCTACCTGCACGTACTTTATGCGCTGCCGCCGCCACGTATATACGATGTGCACCATGCCGTCGGAGGTTTGTATCACCGAGGGGTAGGAGTACTGCCCAATGGGCGAATTTTCGAGCGTTAGCGCGGCGTACCACGTTTTGCCGTCGTCGGAAACCGCCACGTTGAGCGGGGTGCGCGCGCCCTTGCCGTTGCGCGCGCCGCTGTCGGGCAGCACGTGGTTGTACACCAGCAGCTGGCGACCGTCGAGCAAGGTTACCGCGTCAACGCCGGAGTTGTTGTTGGGTAGCGCGGTGGCCTGCATGGGCGACCACGTTTTGCCGCCGTCCTTTGACCACGACTCCATGAGCGCCCTGCTCTTGCTTCGGCACAGCGCCTGCAAACGCCCATCGGGGTAGGCGAGCACGCTTGGCTGAATGGCGCTCGTTGTTTGCCCGTCGTTGATGGGCAAACCCTTTGTCCACGTTTTGCCCTTATCGCTGCTCGCTTCAAAGTGTACGCGCCAGCCTTCTTTTCCCTCGACGCTCGAGCCGGCAATCAGCCTGCCGTTCTTGAGCATGACGGGCTTATTTTTGACGGGGCCGAGAAGCCCTTCCGGTAAGCTTTCGGGTGCCGACCACGTTGTTCCGCCATCGCCGGAGCGAATGACTTTTCCCTCCCAAGCCGCCGCGCTTGGGCCTACCTTGTAGTAGAGCTGCAACTCTCCGCCGGGCACCTGATACAGCACCGGATTCCAGCAGGCGTAGCGCAGCGTATCGTTCACTACGCCGTTTGCCACGCTGCGCGGCGCTGTCCACCTTCCGTTTTCACGGATGCTTGTATATATGCATACATCAGGGTTGCGCTCCTTAGTGCCGCCAAACCACGCCGCTATCAGGTGACCCTCCTTGGCCTGCGCAATGGTAGCGGCGTGGCTTTCGGGAAACGGAGCGTCTTCAAAAATAAATTCATCAGCCACAACGCCTTTCTTCCAGCGCTCCTGCGCCACTCCGTAGGGGCACTCAATGAGGTATTCGCCCGAGCCAAGCTCAAGGTTAATTCGCCCCTTTTCTGTCCGCACGTACTTTACCCCCTCGAGCTGCATCACCGGCCTGCCGTTGCCGGTAATGGCATCGAGGCTGGCGGCGGGCACCAGAACGTTAGCCCGCATGTTGGCGGGGATGGTTACTTTCCACGTAAAAATATTCCTGTCTAACCTCCATTCGCTGGCAGCTTTTCCGTAGGGCGAATGGTACGATGCCTTCACCCAGCTCAAGTCCTCGACAGGCTTTGGGTGCATCCACATGAACCTGAAGCCGCGGTAGGTATCGTGCGATCGTATCCCCGCCAAATCTTCGTACATCCACGCAAGCAAATCGCCCAGCAGCATTACGTGGTTGTGCGAGTTCATGCTCGGGTTGGCGGTGTTGCCGTTCCACAGCTCCCAAATGGTGGTTGCTCCGTTTTCGAGCATATACCCCCAGCCGGGGTAGTCCGTTTTTGTTGCCATGGTGTACGCCACATCTGTGCGCCCGCGCCGGCTCAGCTCCCGCATAATCCACTGCGTACCTATCAGCCCTGTGCTGATGTGCCCTGCGTTGTCGTTCATAATTTTGGACACAATTTTTGCAAGCACTTCGTCTTCGTTGCTTTTTTCGACCATACCAAAGGCCAGCGGCAGCAGGTTGGCCGTTACGGTGTTGTTGTCGTAGCAGCGCTTTTGCGGGTTGTAGAATTTTTTGTTGAACGCGGCCTTTACCTGCCCGGCCAGCGCCGTGAATTCTTGGATGTCGTCGCTGTGCCCTGCTATGCGGGCAAAGCCGGCCATCATGGTTGACATTTTGTAGTAGTAGGCTGTGGCGATAAGCTCTCCGGAGGTTTTGCGCGTCGAATCTTTCGAGTGAATCAGCTCTTTCGATTCGGGTGGTACGCACCAGTCGCCATACTTGTCCCGGGTAACGATAAATTCGGGAGTCATGTACTTTTCGCGCATGTATCCGAGCCATTTTTTCATCGAGGCGTAGCGCTGCACAACGGGCTGCGTGTTCCCAAACTGGGTGCACAGCATGTCGGCCACCAGCAGGTAAGCTCCCGGCCACGTCATGTTGTCGCTGTAGTAGTTCCAGAATGCAGGCGCCACGTCGGGGATAGCGCCGTCGTCGCGCTGCGCCTCCTCAATGTCGGCGAGCCACTTTGCGTAGAGCATTTCGTTGCCGAAGATGAAGCTTTCGCCCAGCGCGCCTGTAGCGCGGTCGCCCAGCCAGGGCTGCCGCTCGTTGCGCTGCGGGCAGTCAACCGGCATACCCTTGTAGTTGGCGCGTATGCCCCAGTACGAGTTTTGGTGCAGACGGTTGAGCAGGTCGCTGGAGCAGCTAAAGGCGCCGAGCGTTTCCATCTCGTCGTACACCACCATACCCTCAAAATCGCTGAGCGCCGGACGGGCGGTAAACCCTGTGAGCTGCACGTAGCGAAACCCGTGGTAAACAAACGACGGCTGCCAGGTTTCCTCCCCTTCCCCCTTCAGGATGTAAACGTCGGTGCACATGGCGTCGCGCAAGTTTCGGGTAAAGAGCGAGCCGTCGTCGTTCAGCGTTTCGGCAAAGCGCAGGCGCACGGTGTCGCCTCTGCTGCCGCGTACCTTCAGCTTTACCCAGCCGGCCATATTTTGCCCCATGTCCATGATGAAGGTATCTTTTGAATAGAGAATTAACGCCGTGTCTTGCGCTGCGCCGCTTCGTGAGAGGAGGGTTATTGAGCGGGGCTTGAGCGTTTCCATCACCTTCATGTTTGGGGTGGACTGCGCTACCAGCTTGCCTTCCGGGGCTTTTACCGGCACGGCCTTGAGCCACTTTTTGCTGTTGAACCCAACAGCGCTCCACCCCGGCATTTCCTTGGTGGCGTCGTACACCTCGCCGTCGTACTCGTTGTTTGACCTGATGGGGCCATCGGAGGTTACCTGCCACGTTTGGTCGCTCGCCACCGTTTGCCGGGTTCCGTCTTCGTAGGTCAGCTCCAGCTGCAGGAGCAATTTTGGGTAGCCAAAGGTGTTGATTTTATGCGGCTTGTAGGCCTGCCGCATGGTGTAAAAGCGCCCGTTGCCCAGCGTTACGCCGAGAGCATTTTTCCCGGCCTGCACCATCGGCGTTACGTCTAACGTATTGTACGTTACCGATTTACGATAGTCCGTAGGGGCAGGCGCAAGCACATGGTCGCCTACCCGGCGGCCGTTTACGTACAGCTCGTACAGGCCCATGCCGGCAATATATGCTTTGGCCGATTTCACAGCTTTTTTCGGCGCGGTAAACTCTTTTCGCAGGTATCGCGCCGACAGCCGCGACCACTGCGTTTCGCTATCCCACGGGAACGATTTGTCGAGGCCAATCCACTGCGCTTTCCAGTCGCCATCGCCGTACATGCCTGTGCTGAAGCGCGCCGCCTCGCTCCACGCGCTTACGCCCTTGTTGGTGGCGACTTTTACCTTCCAAAAAAAGCTTGTCATGCTCGGCAGCGGGCTACCGGCGTAGCTTACCAGCGCCGACTGCGCGCTTTTTACCTCGCCGGAGCTCCACACGTCGCCTTCGTCGCCGGCTAACTTTTCGGCCGACGACGCTACCAGAACATGGTAGGTTGCCTGCATCACGTTGACATCGCCGCTCACAATTTCCCAGCTGAACCGGGGCGTAGGAGTGCCTATGCCTTCGGGATTTTTAAGCATTTCGCAGCGCAGGTTTTGCAGCGTTGGCGCGGCAAGCAACGGCAGGCTCAGGCAAAGCCCGAAAGATAAGGAGAATATTTTTTTCATAATTTTACAGAAATGGTTATGTTACTGTCATGTCATTCATCTACCCCCAATCGCTACGCTTCATTGGGGGTTATTCATATTCAACCCTGCGGGTTGTGAGTGCGACAATTTGGAATTGCCCCCTTCCTTTTGCAGGGATACCTTATTTCACTCTCAGCGCTCAATTTCCCTTTCAGCGCTTGATTTCCTTTTCAGCGCTCAATTTTTCCCGTAATTCTTTCCGGCGCTGCGGACGCTGCGGCTACTTTGCCGTCTATCAGTACCCGAAACCCCTTGCCACGGTTGTACTTTTGGCCGGTTTTGTCCCAGATAATCGTGAGGATTTTGCCGTGGTAGAGCACGTTGTCCAAGCAAAACCACTCCCACCTGTCCTGCGGAATCAGCGGGTGCACCTCCACTACGCTGTCGGGGCGCGGCCGCAAGCCTGCCAGCCCTGTTACTATCAGGTCGGCAAAGGTAGAGTGGTTGTAGTAGCGGCTGCGCTCCTGGTCGCCCTTGAGCCAGTAGCCGGTAACCTCGTCCAGATACTCGCCGATGTAAGGCCTGCCGCGGTAGTACTGCGATTCGACGTACAGCTCCAGCAGGCGAAAGTAGGCCGAGTCGCTCACCACGGTTTGCTCCTGCGCGTTCATGAAGCTTGCCAGCCCCGTGAGCGTTTGCGACACGGCAAAGGGCCATACTGCGCCGTCCCACTCGCACTTGCAGCAGTCGCCCAGCTTTTCGCGGCAGCAGCCGTGCGACCGGAACAGCGGATGCCGGCGCTCGGCGGTGGTGAGGCCAAAGGGCGCCAAAAAACCATCGTTGTCCAGCACCTGCCGCCACGTCGCGTTGTACTTGGTGTCGGCGCAAACCATGTCGGCGTACCACGGCATGTAGCCAATGGCCTCGCGCGCGCGCGCAAGCGTATCGGCCGGCTTCAGCGTTTCAAAGAACTCAGCCTGCTCGCTCCACAGCTTTTGCTCCACCAGCTTTTTGAGCGTATCGGCCTTGCCCGAAAACGTTTCCGATAGCTTCCTGTCGCCCGACAGGCTGGCGGCAAAAGCGATAGCCTTGGCGTTGGCGTACATGTAGCTGTTGATGCTTGGGCGTGCGTTCTTTTCGCGCCGTCCGCCGCTAATGGTTTCCTCCATGGCATCGCGCACGTCGTACTGCCAAAACAGGCCGTTGGGCAGGCGCCTCTCCTGCTCCCAGGCGAGGTACTCGGCCTGCAGGTCGGGCAGCATGTCTATCAGGAAGGCGCTGTCCAAGCCGACGTAGTAGCGGTTGAGCAGCGCGTGCGCCGTCCAGCTGCTGTACGCCCGCAGGCGCTTGAGCGGCGCTCCGCCGTTGCCCCGATACCACACGTGCAGGTAGCTGTTGAGGTACGCCGCATCGTGCAGCCAGCGCAGCTCGTAGATGTGGTGACCCAGGGCGCTGCTTATCATGTTGTGCCGGTCGGCGTAGCTGCGGGGCGTTAGGAATTCGGTGAACACGTAGCCGTCGGGCGTTTGCTTCAAGTGCTTGCGCACCGACCACCAGCGAAAGTAGTATATCTCCTCAAAGTTATCCTGCGGGCAGGAAAACAGGGGGATATTCTCCCGCAAAAACTCCCACGCCTGCCGGTTGGGGATGGCCTGCTCAACATTCTCGTCCTCCATCCGGTTGAAGTAGTCAACGTAATGCTCGAAGTCGTCGGCCTTCAGCACGGCGGGGTGCGCCTTTGCCTGCGGCGACATGAAAAGAGCGCAGGGCAAAAGAAAGAGGAACGCTTTTATCTTCCTTGCTTTTACCTTTCTCGCCCCCACCGCCAGCAGGAAGCCAACCAGAAAGATAGCCGTAGTTCCGAAGACGATGGTGAGGTAGCTGTGGAACGGGCTGTGGAACATCGGCAGGCTCATCCACGAGATGAGCAGCACCCCCACGGCCACCGCTGTGCCGGCGCAGGCGCTCCCAATGCGGCGCTTTGTCAGGTAGCCAAGCAGGAACAGCCCCAGCATCCCGCCGCTGAATATGGAGGCCAAGCTCCACCACGCATCCAGCGCGCTCTTGACCTTCATCATTGCCAGCCCAAAGGCTACACCCAGCGCGCCGAGGATGAGCGAGCAGGCGTAGAGCACCGCCATGCGCCGCTTGTTGGTCATTTCCTTCTTCGTAAATTTTCCGAAAAAATCGGTGAGGATAACCGTTGCCGAGCTGTTGAGGCTGGTGGAGATAGTGCTCATGCCGGCGGCAAAAATGGCGGCTATCAGAAATCCGGTTACGCCGGTGGGCAGGCCATTGATGATAAAGTACGGAAAAACGCTGTCGGCGGGAGTGCCCTCCGGCAGCAGCTCCGGCCGCGCCGTGTAGTAGGAGAACAGGGCTGTGCCGATGTAAAAAAACACCAGCGACATCGGCAGGTAAAGCATTCCGCCAAAGAAAGCCGACCGCTTGGCGCTCTTTTCCGACTTGGCGGTCATGTAGCGCTGCACGTAGTTTTGGTCAATCCCGTAGTTCTGGAGGTTGATGAAAATGCCGTACACCAGCACCACCCAAAATGTAGGCTCTGCAAGGCTTGCCCCAAAGCTGCCCAAGCTGAACTTGTGGCTTGCCGAGGCTATTTCGAACAGCTGCGCAGGCCCGTCGGGCATGGAGAAGGTGAGCACGGCGGCGCACGTCAGCGCACCCGCAATGAGGATGATCCCCTGAATGGTATCCGTCCAGAGCACGGCGGTAATGCCGCCCAGCATGGCGTAAAGCATAACCGCCGCGCCCGTAGCGATAATGATTGTGCTCAAATCCCAGCCAAACATTTTGTGCAGGGGCAAGGCCGTCAGGTAGAGAATGGAGCCCACCCGCGCCAGCTGCGTGAGCAGGTAGCAGGCGGCGGCGTAGGCGCGCGCCCAGTAGCCAAACCGCGCTTCGAGGTAGGCGTACGCCGAGGCGCTGTTGACGCTCCGGTAGAGCGGCACAAAAAACTTTGCCGCCAGCCACGAGGCAAGCGGAATGGACAGGCTAAAAACAAACGAATTCCAGCTGGTAGCGTATGCGTTGCCCGGAATGCCCAAAAAGCTGATGCTGCTTACGTAGGTGGCAAATATGGACATGCCCACCACCCACGCCGGCATGTTGCCCGACGCTTTGGTAAAGGCATCCACCGACTTGCTCCTGAAGTAAAACGAGCAGCCAAACAGCACAACCCCAACCGTAAAGCCAAAAAATACGATGTAGTCAACTGCGGTAATCATTAGGAATTAGGAATTAAGAATACAAATTTTGAATTTTGAATTTTGAATTGGCTTGCGCCGCCAATCTGAAATTACGAATATCGGGTTAATTTTTGAATTAGTGTCGTATCACTTCTTCATCAAGTGTCGGATAAAATTGGACGCTCAACCCGCAGGGTTGAATATGAATAACCCCCAATGAAGCGAAGCGGTTGGGGGGAGTAATGATGAATGCAGGCTATTTCGGGCTTTCAGTTCTTTTTTTGCGCATCGTCCATTTCGTGCCGCAAAAAATACTTTTCAACAGGCTCTGCCGCCATGTAGCTGCCTATCAACCTTGATGTCGGATACTCGTCCATGCTGTCGGCCTTTACCCTTATAAAGTTGGTAGAAAGGAAGTAGGGAACTGTTTTTACTTCCATAATGTAAAACTGCGTGTAGAGGTGCTGGTGGCTTAGCGCGTGCTTTAGCTGCGGCGAAATGTGCAGCACTGTGGGCTTTACGCTGCCAAACATTTCCTTCCACTTCTGCGTTTTCTCCAGCGACTTTAGCGATGTGCTGCCGCTTGTTTCTATCAGCGGAAACTCGTATAGCGAGTGCCATATATCTTTTTCGTCGCGCCGGCGAATGAAAGTGTCGCCCTTGTGCCGTATCATCAGGTAGGCAAAGTAGCGGTTGGCGACCTTTACCTTTTTGCTTTTGGCGGGCAGCAGCGCAACGGCGTTGTTGCGAAAGGCGTAGCAAACGTCGGACACGGGGCAATCGCCGCAGAGCGGATTTTTGGGCATACACAGCGTTCCGCCGAAGTCCATGATGGCCTGATTGAAAAGCCCGGAGCGCTGCTTGTCGAGCTGGTCAAACGATATTTGGTAAAGCTCCTTTTTTCCGTCGGGCGTGTCAATGGGGGTGAATATGCCAAATATGCGCGACCAGATGCGGTACACATTTCCGTCAACTGCCGGACGGGGAATGTTGAAGGCAAAAGCGCCAATGGCCGATGCCGTGTAGTCGCCTATGCCGCGCAGAGAGCGCAGCTTTTCGTAGGTATCGGGGATTTTTCCGCCGTGCTCGCTCATCACCTGCTTTGCCGCTGCATGCATGTTGCGGGCGCGCGTGTAGTACCCCAGCCCTTGCCACACGCGCATCACGTCGTCGAGCGGAGCGTCCGCCAGCGACTGCACGGTGGGAAAGGCCTGCAAAAAGCGGTAGTAGTAGTCCAGCCCTTGCGCTACGCGCGTTTGCTGCAAAATAACCTCCGACACCCAAATAGCATACGGGTCGCTGGTTTTGCGCCATGGCAAATCGCGACGGTTGGGCTTGTACCAAGCTATGAGCAGATCGGATATCAATTTTCAAAATTTCACAGGAGTTACTATACAGTACTTCTATACAGCACTTCGTGTTGCTGCGCTATATTTTTGTGAAAAGATTCAGGGAGGAACGTCCAATCCATCAGGTCTACCAAAAAAGGAATATTGCTATCCTGTATTTTTTTTGTTAGCGCCGAGAATGTGCTGCACGGGAACAACATCCAGTCGGCGGTTCTTATCACCAAGTCGAGGTCGCTTCCGCTGTGGGCGCTGCCGTCCACCCTGCTACCGTGCGCCCATACCTCGAAAGGAGGTTGCTCAACGGACGAAAATATTTGACGCAGCGTGTCCTTATCTTTTTCTCTTATCAGCATGGCTCATTGTTGTTGTTGTTGTTGTTGTTGTTGTTGTTTGATAACCGTAGCCAAACTCGCTGCGTCGCCAATAATACGAGGCAGCAATGTGAGCGTTTTTTCGGCAAAGTCAGCGCCGTAATCATACGCGGTAGTATCGCGGCTATCGCGGTATTGCAGCCATCGCTCGCACTCCTCGAGAGTGATTACGCTACGCAAAGCTGCATGGCGAAACACGTCCTTAAACGTGAGACTGTCCACCGCCTGCGACGATGGAAAGTAAGGCTTGAGCGCCCTTCGCAGCAGCTTGCCGCTTTGCGCTATAATAATCTCAAACTCTTTGATGCAGGCAGAGCGGTACATGTCGTAGTCTATGCTGCCTACATCCGAAGCATAAAGCAACTCCAGCGCCTGACTCAGCGTTGCCGTGCTGCGCTTCAGATAGGAAACATCTATTTCTTTCATTTGCTTCATCCCTGTTAAACACAAAATTTTTCGTTTTTTAATTTCATCGCCGTAAACTTCTTGCAGCTGCCAACGCCGGGGTCAACTTTCATAATTTTTTTTGTTGCTGTGCGTTTTACTTCCATTCTGTCCACTCCTTCAGCGTTTCGCCGTTGTCGTTTACAATCATTCTGCGAAACTTTTCGGGCAGCTGGGGCTGGAGAGGTGCCGGACATGCTCCGTGCGGCGTACGCTCAAAGGTACCAAAGGCGCCGCTCTTTTCCCGCTTGATGTTGCCGTCGATATACTTTACGAGCAGGTAGCCGTCCAGCCACTGCCAGCGCTGCATCAGCGTTGTGGCGCAGTTGGCGGATACCTCCGTGAGCATGGCAACCTGAAGGTTGGGGTCGGCGAGCTCCTGCGCCTGCGCAATTGCCTTGTTGACGATTTGCGCCGATTGCGCCTCAAACTCCCGCTGCACTTTTATGATGTCGGCGCTCACGATGTCGTAGCGCGAGTAGGCAAAGTTGGTTACGCGGTTGAACAGCCAAAACGCAGCGGTGGGCGAGTAGGTGAGCATGTCGCCGTTGCCCACGGCAAAGCACTCCGGTACTTTGGTCGAGCAGCTGAAAATGGGCGTGAGGCACGACGTGGCCGCATCGTCAACGCCAAACCAGAGTATGCCGCCGGTGCGGGGTGCGCGGCTCTCGGCAACAAACCAAAATCCTGTTTGCTGGGTGGCGGTTGCCCGCTCGTGTATGTACTTTGCGCTGTCGAGCTCCCACGACATTGGCCGCCAGCGGTAAGGGCAGGCGTATGCGCCCGCGCCTACATCCGTGCGCATGTCCATGGGGGTACCCTCGTAGTGGTCGCGCATGGCTGCGGCAATGTCTTCTGCGCCCAGCCGGCGGTTGGGTTTTACGTACAGCGGCATACGGTGCTTGAGGTTGTGCCCCATGGCGTAGTCGAGGTAAGGCTGCATTTCGTCGTTTACATCCTTGAAAAATGACCACACGCGGGCATCGCAAAAGCGCGCGCCGCCAAAATCAACGGGGTTGTAGGTGTCGGAAAATGAAAAATCTTTGTCGGCACCGCTAAAGTAGCCGCAGGCGCGGGCAAATTCCACCACATCATCGGCGTAAACAACCTCTGCGGTTGGCGGAAAATTCTTGCTCATTTGCTTTGCAGTGATAGATTTTTTCCCATCGGCAAGAGGGAAAGTCTGAATACGCGCTTGGTTGGCATGTCCGCTCACGTACCCGTCGGGGATGCGCACGGCCACCCATACGGCACCCTTGGCAAACGGCTTGCCCTTGGCGTTCTTGACCTCGCGGCTGCTTTTGCCTACCATTTCAAAAATCCATGCCTCGTTGGGGTCGGCAATAGAAAAAGATTCTCCCTCGGAGCAGTAGCCGTAGCTTTCTACTAAGCTTGCAATGATTTTTATGGCCTCGCGCGCGGTTTTAGCTCGCTGAAGCGTAATGTATATGAGGCTTCCGTAGTCCAGCAGCCCCAAGGTATCTTGCAGCTCGTGGCGTCCGCCAAAGGTAGTTTCGCCGATAGCCAGCGCGTGCTCGTTCATGTTGCCCACAACGTTGTAGGTTGTTTCGGCTTCGGGAATTTCGCCCAGAAATTTTTTGCTGTCCCATTCGTACACTTTGCGCATGGCGCCTTTTTCGTGCGTTGCCGCCGGGTAGTGGTACAGCTCGCCGTACAGCACGTGCGAATCGGCAGAGTAGGAAACGAGGCACGAGCCGCTCTTTGAGGCTCCGCGGGTTACAATAAAGTTGGTGCAGGCAAATGCTTGGCAAGCGGCTGCACAAGCCAACATGCCGGTAGTAAAAATTTTTTTCATCGCAAATTTAACAAGAAATGTCGTTCAACTAAAACTGTTTGGAAATGTAAGAAAGCGAGGCAAATACGGATAGCAGCAAAATGAAATCAACTACCGAAATCACAAGCCCTGCTATTGCAAGCCCCCTGGGTTTTTTGAGAAGAACTCCAACAAACGACAGGATAAGCCCAATTATCCACAGTATCCAGCCGAGCACGGGTATCCATCCCAGCAAAGCTGCTACCAAAGCGAGCACAAACCCTGCAGTTCCCACTCCATTTGAGGCGCTTGCAGGTTGATTAATGATGATTGTCTGTCCTTTTGGACCCTGTTCTTGATTTTGTGTTTCCGACATAATTTTGTGTACTAATAAAAAGTTATTCTGCTCATTAGGCTTTGCAGCATTGCCCCGTTTTTGGAATGGGTTCCGGACTCCACTATTTTTTAATAAATATGTCAAAAGCCTACATCACTTCTTCGAATGTGCGAAGATAAGCTATGTTTTTTTATATTCCAAATTTTCCTGCAATATTGGGTGCAATTCAAATTGCCGCATCGCGCTACGCCGCAGGCGCGTATCCTGTAAATAACCACCAGCGAAAGCTGGGGGTAAAACGAATAGTACACGATAGTAATCTACCCCCAATCGCTTCGCTTCATTGGGGGTTATTCACATTCAACCCTGCGGGTTGAGCGCCCAATTTTATCCGAACACTTGGGGTTAATCTTTTCTTCTCTTTCTTCTTCTTCTTCCTCCTCCTCCTCTTCCTCCTCTTCCTCCTCTTCCTCCTCTTCGCGCCGGCAATCCCAACCGAGCGAGGAATCAACACTTCACCAGCACCCAAGTGCGGTGGCCGCATTGGGGGAGATTCCTCACTGCGTTCGGAATGACGGCGCGGCGAGTGGCGGGCGGCGGGTGGGGGAGGGGGAAATCCGGAACGGATTTAATCTTGGTAGCCCGACGTTTCAACGTCGGGACGGAAACACGAACCGTTGCCGCAAAGCGGCGAAGCCCCGATATATTTTTGGGTGCGCCACGTGCATCAAATCGAATCCGGTCATCGAATAAAGTATATCGGGGCTTCGCCGCTGGGGGACTTGCCGCCGACATTATCCCGACGTTGAAACGTCGGGATACCAAGATTGAACCCGTTCCGGGTTTCGCCGCCGCCACTCCCCCGTAGAGACGTGGCGCGCCGCGTCTCTACAAATGCCCTGCGCACGTCAATTGTCCGTTGTCAGCCGCAGCCGTGCGGTGGTGTCGCTCCTTGCTCCTTGCTCCTTGCGCCTTTCGCCACCTCGCCACCTCGCCCCGCGCAGACTGTATAGAGAAAAGCCGATACGTTTTCAACATCAAAGGAAACGATTACAGGCTTGTGGCAGTCGTTTTCTTCGTAGCCGGACAAATTACCATTTGCTTTATCGGAACTCATGCCGAATATAGCAAAATAAATTGTTTAACTGTTTTAAAATAAATGGTATGGAAAAGATATTTGAAAATGTACCGGAGCTGACAACCGCAGAAGATTATGAGGCAGCGCTATCCCATGTTAAGAATTTGATAAGGGAGGCTACCGATAGCGGAGCGCTGGACGACCCTGAAGCCGATAATGAGTATATCCGCGAGATAGGGCGGCTGTCGCATTTGGGGGCAAAGTACGAAGATGAGCACATCCAATTCAAGCATCTGAAAGTCAGGAAAAAATCGCCACTGATACGGAGCATTGAAGATGAAATGTACAGCCGCAGCATCAAGCAAAAGCAGCTGGCAGAAATACTTGGCGTAAACGAGCCTGCCTTGTCGCAAATTATTTGCGGAAAAAGGTCAATATCCATGCGCATGGCAAAGAAGCTTCACAAATTGCTGAATATTGACCCACAACTAATTATGGATTATGCGTAAAGCAGCGTACGCTGTATAACCTCAGTAGCAATGATTTAATACGCATACCAGCAACCTTTCATATAACTAAATCGTAAACGATTATTTCTCAGTTATTTATCTTTTTGCATTTAACGTTGTTTAATGGGGAACTCATTACCTCATTAAAACGATGAAAAAGATTTAGCCCTGACACGACACTTTTTGGCAGGTGCGGAATTATTTTTACCTTTGCCACATGGTAAACTTTCAAAAACACACGCTGAACAACGGGCTTACCGTCATTGCGCATTGCGACAACAGCACGCCGATGGTTACCGTCAACATGCTGTACAAGGTGGGGTCGCGCAACGAGCACCCCAGCCGCACGGGGTTTGCGCACCTGTTTGAGCACCTCATGTTTGGCGGCTCGGTCAACGCGCCGCAGTACGACAGGCACGTGCAGCTGGCCGGCGGCGAGTGTAACGCTTTCACTACCGCCGACTTCACCAGCTACTACGTAACGCTGCCCGCGCAGAATATCGAAACGGCGCTGTGGTTGGAGAGCGACAGGCTGCTCAACCCGCTGCTCAACGAGGAAACGCTAAGGGTGCAGCAGCACGTGGTGATAGAAGAATTTAACCAGCGCTACCTCAACCAGCCCTACGGCGACGTTAGCCTGCTGCTACGCCCGCTGGCGTACAAAGTGCACCCCTACCGGTGGCATACCATCGGCCAAACCATAGACCACATTGCTACCGCAACGCTAAGCGACGTCAGGTCGTTTTTCGCAAAATTCTACGCGCCCAGCAACGCGGTGCTGGCCATTGGCGGCAACATCTCACCCGACCATGCGCTGGCGCTGGCGCAGAAGTGGTTTGCCGACATCCCGCGCGGCTCGTCGCCGGAGAGTAGCATTGCCCCGGAGCCGCCGCAGGCAGCGCCGCGCTCGCTGAGCGTAGAGCGCAGCGTTCCGGCAGCGGCCATCTTCAGGGCTTACCACATGCCGCACCGTCACCACCCCGACTACCACGTCTGCGACCTGATTACCGACATTCTTGCCGGCGGAAAATCATCGCGCCTGTACCGCAGGACGGTGCAGGAGGAGCAGCTGTTCAGCAGCATTAGCTCCCACATCAGCGGCGATATGGACGCAGGGTTGCTCACCGTTTCGGGCTACCTGCTGCCGCAAACCAACATGCAGCGCGCCGATGCCGCCATAGACAGCGAGCTGCAGCGGCTATGCACCGAGGATATTCCGGAATATGAGCTGGAGAAGGTGAAAAACAAAATAGAAAGCCTGCACGTATTTGCCGAAGCTACCGCCATGCAGAAAGTTGTAGCCCTGGCCTGCGCCGAAATGATAGGCGACGCCAACCTTATAAACACCGATATCGAAAGCTACCGCCGCATAGCCACAGGCGACATTCGCCGCGTGGCGGGCAGCATTTTCAGAAAGGAAAACAGCTCAACGCTGTACTATACTACAACAGCCACAGCGGCAGCGGCGCCTGAAAGCCGGAAGGTAGCATCTGCTACTTCTCCTGCTTGTGCCGGCTAAACATGCTGATGAGGTGCGTTCCTGTGCTGGGAAAAATGCCGCGCTTAGCCGTGCGAACGTCTTCGATAACGTAGAACACGTTGGGGTCAAATTCGGCAATAATTTGCTCTACGCGGCTGATGGATTTTCGCGCTACCACCGAGTAGATGAGGTTTACCTGCCCAACTTTTCCTTTTCCGTTGATGAGCGTTGCGCCGTATCCCTTTTCGTTGAGGTGGGTAACCAAATCCTCGCCGTTTTTGGGGGTAATGACGCGCACAAAGTAAATGCCTATGGCAATTCGCTCCTCTATCATCATGCCAACAAAGTTGCCCATTGCAAACCCTGCGGCGTAGGCCATGTAGCAGTATATGTTGTTGGCGTGCTGCATAATTTGGCTAATCACCACAATCCACACAAATACCTCGAAAAAGCCGAGCAGCGGCGCCACCTTTTTGTACCCTTTGGAAACAAAAATAATGCGCAGCGTTCCCAGCGTTACGTCCAAAATACGGGAGCAGAATATGATGATGGGTAGCGCAACGTATATAAACGTAGCAGATTCTGTAAAAGGGGTCATCGATTTTCTCAAAAAAACAACAAAGCAACCCCCCGCCATACTTTTTCAATGCTTGCTTGGGGATTGCTTTGCTTTAGGGTTTCTAGCAAGATAAGTTTTCTATTTTTCTACCTTTCTATTTTTCTACCTTTTCACTATTTGTTCTGTGTATGTTTTACTGCCGAAAGCAAAGCGGATAAAGTAGGTGCCCACTACATCGGGAATATAGGAGTAGGTGTACTCTCCGGCAGCCTGCACCTCGTTATTCACCATCTTGCGTACGCATACGCCATTGGTAGTATATACAGCAACGCTTACTTTGACATCGGAGGGCAAGCGGTAGGTAATGTTGGCTGCATCTGCCACAGGGTTGGGGTAAACGCTGTGCTCAACTTCGGGAGCTGCAACTTCAGCTTGCGGCTCGTTGTCGGCTACGGCGCTGCCGGCAACCACCGGCGGCGCAGACAAGGCTGCCACGCTCACGTACGACGATTTGCTTATGCTTGCGTTTCCCTCGACGCTGTTGCTGCTAAGCAGAATGATTACAAAAACAGGATAGCGAAAATCTTGCGAGTACCACAGATATTTTTCTTCGGCAAGGTCGTAAGCGTTGTTGTTGAGGCGTTTTTGCACTTCTGTGGTTTTTACGCGCAGCACGTTGCTTAGCGTAACGCCGTTAGGCAGCTTTAGCGTACCGTAGCCATCCACCTCCGACGAGTAGGAGCCTTCAACAGGGACTTTACTGTTGCCCTGGGTGATATACCCTAAAAAATTGCCGCTATGCTGGTCAAGAAATCCAAAAGGATACCTTGTTTTGAGCACAGGCTTTTCGTAAGCTACGCTATAGCCGTTTGCGGCGTAGCCGTAGTAGTCGTTTCCGTACGGGGTAACATCAAACTGAAAAAGGGTGTTGCCATCGTTACGCACAGCAATATGCCCGCCGGCGCTGCTATTCTCAAGCGCTTCCGTGTGCACGTTGCCGGTTACTTCACATGCGCTAAAGTCCCACGTTACGTTAGCGCCGCTTGCGCCCGGCTCTACCGTGGTTACTCTGCGCGTTTGATGCACGTCGCCTGCTCGCAGGCCATGCTTGTCATAGGTAATGGCGGATTGCGCCATGCCGGATACGGTCATGGTCAACCCTAATAAAATCAATACATTTTTTTTCATAAAACAATTTTTTATTTTTTTCTACAAATGTACAATTTTGCTGCAAAAAAAACAACCCACTCTACGCTATTTTTTTGTGTTTTGAGGAAAATATTCTACGCCAAAGCATGCTAAATTATTGCTCCATGCCCATGCTCATTTGGCTGAGCTGCTTTACCACCGCTTGAGCAGCCGCTTTAACAGGCGAGATTTACGCCGCAGATAAATGCTCTGAACTTCGCTTTCCGGTAACTGCATGTTTTATGAGAGGGGCATAAATGTTTACAATTTTCTGCATTACGTTGTCGAAATCCTCTTTTGATACTCCACCGTAAATTATTTGCCTTTCATCTTGAAGCTGCGTGATTTCGCTTTCAAGCAAAGCCAACTCTATACCGGGGGCAAAATCCGTCATTTTCATCTTGCTTGCTAAAAGAAAAGCCAACCCTTCGGCTGCTGTATCTATACTCAGTGTTTCCATGGTTATATGTATTTTACTATGTGTATTTTTACAAAGGTAAAAAAAACGGATGAAAACCCAAGGTGTGGTTTATCTCTCTACTCTATCGGCTGCTGGTCGAAGCGGCTTTGCCGGCGCTCATACTTCAGGTCTTTGAGCAGCGCTGACTTTGCGTTGATGGCAAAATTCCAGCTCTTCCACGAGCCGATGGGTACCCACGAAAAGCTAAACACCCAGCAGTGCAAATCGCGGTTGAGGCTGACCGAGGTGGGCGCAATTTGCCGCCGCTCCAGGTCGTAGCCCGACTGAAACGAAAACGCCCACTTGGGGGTTAAGCTAAGGCTGCCGTTGAAGTTGAGCGTTTGCACAATCGACGGGACAAAAGCCGGCTGGCTGTACGAAAACGAGTAGTTGAAGTTGAACGACCACGGCAGGGTAAAGTCCACGTAGGAAACTTGCAGCCCGTCGTACTCGCCCATGGGGTCGAGGTCCGATACAACGGGGTGCGGCAGCGTGTTGGTAACCTTTTCGCTGCGGTTGAACGAGTAGCCGAATGAAAACCCGAAGTTGGTCAGGCGCGCCAGCTTTCCGGTTCGGGTATAGTTCCAGTGCTTGGTTTGCCGTCCGTCGCTGTTCAGCGCGTAGGGGTTGAGCACGCCGTTGAAGCTCACGCCCAGCGTACCCAGCAGGGTGGTGCGCCCGGAAAAGCCAATGTTCGAGAGGTTCATGGAGTCGGCCAGCAGGTTGTATGAGGCCGAAAAGTTGAGTGCCTCCAGCAGCTTTATCTTCTTTGAGCCTGTGCCGGTGGTATCGCTTTTGGAGCGCACCTTCATTTCGAGCGTATTGCCCAGGCCAAAGCTCAGCGAGGCGTTTTTTCCCGACCCCGCCGTGCCGTATATGCCATTTTGGTGCGGCGAATAGCTTTGCTTTCGCCCGGTAGAGTCAACCTGCACGCTGCGGTAAATACCCCACACAGGCTCGCTAAAATCGGGGCGCCAGCCAATCGATACGCTCGGCGAAATGACGTGCCGCACCGCCTGCACCGGCGACCACTTGCCCAGCATGAACATGCCGTATATCATGGTAGAAGCCGAAGCGGAGGTAGAAAAATCGTAGTCGTGCGACAGGCCGTACACGGTATCGCGGCGAACGTAGCCCGCGCGTCCGGCGGTATCTATCCATGTCTGGGAGATGTGGCTAAGGTAAGCGCGGCCGTTGTACGAAATGGAAGGCGTAAAGTTGATAAACTTGGCCAGCGTAAACGGCACCGACATTGAGGTGTTGTAGCGCATGCCATTCCTCATGCGGCGCCTAAACAGGTTGTCCATATCGTCAAATTCGTACTCCTTTGCGCTGACGGTATTCTGCAAGTTCACCGCAAGCGGGATGCCGATATTTTCGTACCACCTTACCGGCCCCACGCGCTCCTTTCGCTTGAAGGGCGTAACGCGCGCCATGTTGAAGGTGAGCGTAGGCAAGCCCAGCGTGATGATGCTGTCGCGCGTGTTGTGCGAGTGCGTAGCGGCCAAGCTCATGCTAAAGGGCGTTCCGGGCCACACCTGCGAGTACGAAATGCTGGACTGCGTAGTGTTGGTGAGCGATTCGTTGAGCGAAGTTTCGTTAATCTTCCGGTAGCTTGAGCTGGTAAAGTTGACGCTTGCCGAGAATGTTTTGTTGGGGCTGAACTTGGGGTCTTGCGAATGGTTCCACCTCAGCGAAAAAGCCGTATTGGGGTTGTAGTCGGGGCTGCCCGGCTCGCCTATCACGTTGTAGGCGTAGTTTACGTCGAACCCTCCGCTGAAGCGGTACTTCCACACGTAGCTGGAGCGCGAGCTGAGGCGCCACGAGCCAAGGGTAAATATATCGCCGGTAAGGGTAATGTCGAAGTAGTCGTTGAGGGCAAGGTAGTAGCCTCCCTCGCGGAAGTAAAACCCGCGGTTGGCCTCCTCGCCGTAGGACGGAATAATAACTCCCGAGGCGCGGCTCGACGACTGCGGAAACATGCCAAATGGGAGGAAAAGCGGCGTAGGCACATCCTCCAGCACAAAGTAGGCGGGGCCGGTTATAACTTTATCGCCGGGAACGACCTTGGCTTTGGACAGGCTCATATACCAGTGGGGATGCTCGTCGTCGCAGGTAGTATATTTTCCTTTCGCTACGTAAACGAGGTTGTCGGGCATACGCTTAATCACTTCCCCGTGCAGGTATCCGTCGCTCTGCTGCGTAATCACAGCGAAGATTTTTGCCTTCTTTGTGGAGAAGTTAAAGTACATCGAGTCCATCTCAAACGTTTCGCTGCCCTGCTTGAACACCGGCCTTCCCTTGGTAGTTTTGGTTGCCGTATCGTAGGTGCCGCGGGCAAATGCAATTTTGCTACTCAGGCCAAAGTTGATGTAGTCGGCCGTTATTTCCATGTCCTGAAACGTCACCTTGGCGTCGCCGTAGAGCAGCACCCGCTTTTCGTCTCCAAAGAGGTTGATGGTAGAATCTACGGCGTTGTACTGTATCGGGTCGGTAATGGCATTTTCCGAAATATCGCTGTCTACAAGCGCCGAATCGAGCATGGCTAAAGAATCGGGCAAAGCAAGCACACTGCTATCGGGCAAAGCAAGCGCGCTGCTATCGGGCAAAACCGACGGCGCTTGCAGCGTATCTGCAAGCGGCGCCTGCGCTTTACCTACTAAGCACGTGAGTGTAAGCACAAAAAAGGCAAGATATCTGTTAAGGTTGGTGAACAAATAGTTGTATCTAAAATTATGTTTGCTACTTTTGTGAGCCAAAAAAATAAGGCGGTAAAGTTACTCAAAAAAAACGATTTTTATCGAAAATGCAGCGTGAGTTCACCTTTGTAGCTATAAATCAAGCCATCTACTTGTTATTTTTTGCTTCCACAACGCTTTTTTGCGCTACCTCCGTATGCGCAAAATCGCCAAAGGACAAGCAAGAGATGGTAGTAGTTATCGACCCCGGGCACGGCGGGCCAAGCCTTGGCGCAAGAGGTACTTTTTCGATGGAAAAGGATGTCGTGCTCAAAGTCGCCAAAAAGCTGGGTGCGCTCATTGTCCGCACCCATCCCGACATAGAGCTTGTGTACACCCGCACCGCCGATACCATTATCTCGCTCGAAGACCGCGGCGCGCTGGCCAACGAGATGGGCGCCGACTTGTTCATCTCCATTCACGCCAACAGCAGCCCAAAAAAAACGCCTTTCGGCACCGAAACCTACGTAATGGGGTTGGATAAAACGGACAAGAACATGGGCGTGGCAATGTACGAAAATGCCGAAATAATTTACGAAGACGACTACGAAACAAAGTACGAAGGCTACGACCCCAACTCGCCCGAATCGGTTATCGTATTCTCGTTCATGCAGAACGTGTACATGGAGCAAAGCCTGACTTTTGCCTCCTACGTCGAAAAAGAATTTACCGGCCATGCAAGGCGCAAAAGCCGCGGCGTAAAGCAAGGGCCATTCCTTGTCCTCTGGAAAACAACCATGCCCAGCGTGCTCATCGAAATAGGATTTATCTCCAACCTCGAAGAAGAAAAGTACATAACCTCGGAGCGAGGACAAAATGAAATTGCCGAGGCCATCCTCAACGCCCTGAGCCGCTACAAGACACAATGGGAAAAAGGCAGGCTCGTAGCCCAAGAAGCATCGTCAACAACAACAACAACAACAACAACAACAACAACAGCAAGCAACGCAGCAAGCAGCGCAGCAAGCTCAAAAAGCAAGCCGGCAGCCACATCCGGTAAAAGGCAGCAGAGGGACAGGATTACCTACCACATTCAAATCCTTTCAACGTCAAAACGCCTCAAGGCCAACGCGTCGGAGTTCAAAGGGTTGAAAAATGTAACCTCCTACCAAACCGGAGGCTCTTACCGCTACTACGTCGGCACCGCAAGCAACGCTAAAGAGCTGGGCCCAATGCTGAACGAAACAAGAAAAAAATTTCGCGATGCCTTTATTGTAAAGCTGCGAAACGGTAAGCCGGAGAGGTAGTGAAAATTAATAATTAATAATTAATAATTAATAATTAACGACAATAAATGATTTGTAAAATAATATGTGTAATTCTCAATTACGATTTATAAATAACCATGAAAATTCCAAAAGAGGCTAAAATAGGCTTATTCGCATTTGTCATGCTTATCGTGCTGTACTGGGGCATTAACTTTTTGAATAAAAACGAACGGCTCCAAAGAACCGTTACCTACTACGCTGTATACAGCAACGCCAACGGGTTACAGCGCAAGTCGCCCATAATGATAAATGGGGTAACGGTGGGCAGCGTTAGCGCCGTTGAGCTTAGCAGCAACCGCAGCGAAGTGGTGGCAACCCTGCAAGTCAGCGCGCAGTACAAGCTGCCGGTGGGTACCACAGCAACGGTGAGCAGCGGCGGCATACTCGACAAGAAAAACATAACGCTGACGCTCGCCGGCAGCTCCACCTTCCACAAGGCAAACGATACCCTAAAAGCAAGCTCGGCAGGCAGCGACCTTATGAGCATGGCCGCTCCCATAGCGGGCAAAGCCGACAGCCTGCTGGCGCAGCTCAACAGCGTTGCCGCCGCCCTGCAAGCCATGATGAGCGCGCAGCACCAAGCCTACATAGCCACCTCGCTGTCGAGCATAGCCTCGCTGTCGGAAAACCTCAACAAGGCAGCCACCGAGCTGGGCAATATTGCTGCCGAAAATCACAGAGGTGTCAACGCAATGGTGAGCGAGCTGAGCGAAGCGTCGAGCAACCTGAACGCCATTTCGGGCAACCTGAAAAACAGCAACGAGGAAATTACCTCGCTCATAAAAAACACCGACGCTACCTTTGCCAACACCCAAGCGCTGACGGCAACGCTCAGCCGCTACGTTGCGCAGGGTACGCTGCTAAGCGCCATGCAGAATGATTCGCTTTACGTAAACCTCAACCGCACGGTAAGCAGCCTCAACGCGCTGCTAACCGACCTGAAAAGCAACCCGGACAGCTACGTGCATTTTTCGATGTTTGGAGGGAAAAGTAAAGGAAAGTAGCGGAAAGTTTAGCGCAGGGGTTACTGCTTTTTCGCCTTATCTACCACAGCCTGAGCTTGGCTTAGCAGCGCTCGCGCATCCTGATAGCCTTCGGATACGGCAAGAGGTTTACCCTTGCCGTCGAGGTATATGAGCGTAGGGTAAGCGCGTATGGGGTACTTTGCCTGCATCTTGCTTCCCAGAGGGCTTTCCCAGTCAATCTTCAGGTTAATGAAGTTGGCGTTGAAAAATATGCCCACCTCCCTGTTGGTAAAGACATTCCGCGACATGGCCTTGCACGGCCCGCACCACGATGCGTAGGCGTCAATGAATACAACCTTTTTTTCTTTGGCAGCCCGTTCAAGTGCCCGCTCAAATGTCCCCTCAAAAAACCTGATGCCAAACAGCTCCTGCGCCTGCAAGCCGCTAAGAAACAAAAAAACAGAAAAACAAAAACATACAATCTTTTTCATACCAATTTTTTTATAGATGATGGATTTATAATTTGAACTATATCGCTATTGAATTCATAATAGCTTCGGTAGCGCCCTTATGCTGCGCTACGTAGGTACGGCACGTGCTGCAGGATTGCTCGTAGCGCTGCCTGTTGACGCTCAACATGCCCACTACGTTAATCAGCTCCAGCGCCGACGATACGGAGAAAGCCCCACCCTGCTCAACCAAATCGGTTGCTTCACGGAATTTTTTATAGTTAGCGCCAAAAATTACCGGAATCCCAAATACCGCCGCCTCGAGTATGTTGTGAATTCCCACGCCAAAGCCGCCGCCAACGTAGGCCACTCTGCCAAACCGGTAGAGCGACGAGAGAAACCCCACCGCGTCAACCACAAAAATGCTGTACGCTGCAAGGTTAACGCCCATATTCTCCTTCCACTGAGAGTAGCGCAGTGCCGGTTTTTCAAATCGCGCAAGCAGGCTACGTACGCCGCTTTCGCTCACCTCGTGCGGCGCTACAATAAGCTTCATGTTGGGTATTTTATTCACCAAATCGGCCAGCAGCTCCTCGTCGCGAGGCCACGTGCTGCCGGCCACCAGCGTAACCTTATCCGGCGAAGCAAGCTGCGCCAGCTGCGGCAGAGCGCTGGCGCCGGCCGCCACCTCAAGTACGCGGTCAAAGCGGGTATCGCCGGCATACGAGGCATTGCGTATGCCCACCGAGTCCAGCAAATCCAGCGAATCGTCATTCTGCACAAAAATATGCTCAAAAAAGCCCAAAATCTTCACAAAGAACCGCCCGAACAGCTGGTCAAAGAAAACCTGCTGCTCGCGAAAGATAGCCGAAATAACGTAGGCTTTTACGCCTTGCCGTTTAAGCGATTTGAGGTAGTGGTACCAAAATTCATACTTGACAAATATGGCAACGTGCGGCGCAGCAATCTGCACAAACTTTCGCGACACCCACCACAAATCAAAAGGCAGGTAGCACACGTAGTCCGCAACGGAGTAGTTCTTTCGCACCTCGTAGCCCGAAGGCGAGAAGAACGTGAGCAGAATGAAAATGTCAGGCTCCCTGCTCCGCAAGCGTTCGATAACAGGCCTCCCCTGCTCAAACTCGCCTAACGAGGCGCAGTGAAACCACGCCACCTTACGCTGTCCGCGGTTTTCCATTGCGCGCTTCAGCTTGCGCAGCCCGCCCCGCTGCCCCCGCACCAGCTTGCGCGCCTTGGGGTAAAAAAGTGCGCCAACGCGCACACCCAGCCAAAACAGCAGTAGCCCTGTGTTGTATAAAAAAATCACTTTCTCAATAATAAAATTTTGCTACAAAGATAGCTCTTTATTCAATCACAAAGCTGCTGTGGAGGGGAAAAAACTTTACCTCGCTGCCAACCTGTAACGAAATTCGCAATTTTATTATAGATGCTCAAGGCGATATCATAAGAACTAATTTTCTGTAAATATTTTTTTATGCGCCGGATTACACATTTTTTGATGGAGAGGCATGTTTTTTCATCGAAAGAAAAAAGTATCTTTGCAGCACATACAAAAAAATCAACAGCAATGGAAGCAAAAACACCCAAACGGTTGCCGTATGGCAACTCAAATTTTGAAAAAATACGAACCGGAAGCTACGCGTACGTGGATAAAACCCGGTTCATCGAGCTGCTGGAGCAGGAAAACAACGACAACCTGTTTTTCACCCGCCCCCGCAAGTTCGGTAAGAGCCTGTTTTTTTCCATGCTGTCCCACTACTACGATATTAATCAGGCGGACAAGTTCGAGCAGCTGTTTGGCGACCTGTACATCGGCAGGCACCCCACGCCAAAACATAAC
>JAISGH010000076.1 GCA_031263185.1 Prevotellaceae bacterium
TGACAGCCCACCCGTAGGGATGCATCCCTACGGGATGCCAAAGAGGAACGCCATTCGTGTTTTCTACCGAGCGAATAATCCCTACGGGATTATTTAAAGCGACAATTTGAAATGCACCCGATTTTTCTCAATTTTTTGGAGTTTACAAAACAATGATTAAATTTGTAGCTGCTAATTCAATAGTAGGATTACGAAATTTTGATTACGAAATTTTGACTATGAATTTTTGTACTAAGAATAATGTTTGGTGGTGGCGTTCGCAGCTCTTTAAAGTCGTGAACAGGTAGCGCCGTGTTTTTAGTAAACATCAAAAAACAAGCTGAGGGCTGTCGTTCACGACAGCCCTTAATTTTTTTCATACAAAACAATAACAAAACTAACAGCTAACAGCACATACCGCTATGGATTACAACCTAACCGGCAACGGCTACTACGGCGAATTTGGCGGGGCGTACATCCCCGAAATACTCTACGCTAACGTGGAGGCGCTGCAGGAAAGCTACCTGAAGATTATCGGCGACCCCGCGTTCACGGCCGAGTTCGACGCGCTGCTGCGCGACTACGTGGGGCGCCCCACGCCGCTGTACTTTGCCCGGCGCCTCTCGGAGCAGTACGCCGCGCGCATCTACCTCAAGCGCGAAGACCTGAACCACACCGGAGCGCACAAAATCAACAACGCCATTGGGCAAATTCTCCTTGCGCGGCGCATGGGCAAAACCCGCATTATTGCCGAAACGGGCGCGGGGCAGCATGGCGTGGCAACGGCCACCGTGTGCGCCCTGACAAACATGCGGTGCATTGTTTACATGGGCGAAACGGATATTGCGCGGCAGCAGCTCAACGTGCAAAAAATGAAAATGCTGGGTGCCGAGGTGCGCCCCGTAACCAGCGGCAACAAAACGCTCAAGGACGCCGTCAACGAGGCGATACGCGACTGGTGCTGCAACCCCGCGGATACGCACTACATCATTGGCTCGGTCGTGGGGCCGCACCCTTACCCCGATATGGTAGCGCGGTTTCAGTCGGTCATCAGCGCGGAGCTCAAAAGGCAGCTCGCCGAGCACACCGGCCGCGACTACCCCGACTACCTCATTGCCTGCGTGGGCGGCGGAAGCAACGCGGCCGGTGCGTTCTACCACTACCTCAACGACGAGCGCGTGAAGCTCATCGGCGCAGAGGCGGCGGGCTTGGGCACAGACACCGACCAAACCGCCGCCACCATTCACCTCGGCAAGCGCGGCATCATTCACGGCAGCCACACCTTTGTAATGCAAACCGACGACGGGCAAATCATCGAGCCTTACTCCATCTCCGCAGGGCTGGACTACCCGGGCATCGGCCCGCTACACGCCAACCTTGCCGAAACCGGCAGGGCAGAGTACCTTGCCGTAACCGACAGCGAGGCGCTGGCGGCGGCTATGGAGCTCACCCGCCTCGAGGGTATTATTCCGGCGCTGGAGTCGGCGCACGCGCTGGGGGCGCTGCGCCGCAAAACCTTCCGCCCGGACGACGTGGTGGCTGTCACCGTTTCGGGGCGCGGAGATAAGGATATGGAAACATTTATCAAAACAGCAACATCAAAACCGCAACATTAAAACTATAACGACATGAAAGTAAAGCTTACCGCCATCAAAAAAACGCTGCTCGCCGACCTCCAAACGCCGGTGAGCATTTACCTCAAGGTGCGGGATATGTTCCCGCAATCGGCGCTGCTCGAAAGCTCCGACTACCACACGTCGGACAACAGCTACTCCTTCATCGGGGTAGCGCCGCTGGCTACTTTTTCGGTGAGCCGTGGCGTAGCGGCAGCCGTCTACCCCGACGGGACAAAAACCTCCACGCCCATCATCCGGCGGCACGACGAGCAGCGGATGCTCGACGAATTTGTCAAAAGCTTCGAGGTGTTGGGCAACGGCGCGGGCAGCGGCAACGGCTTCTTTGGCTACACTGCCTACAACGCCGTGCGGTACTTTGAGCAGATAGACGTCAGGCCAAGCGAAGACGCGCTGGCGCCAATAGCCGACATAACCTACATTCTCTACCGCTTTGTGATTGCCATTAACCACCTGAGCAACGAGATGAGCATTGTAGAAAACCTCACCGACGGCGAGCAAAGCAAGATGGACGAGCTTATCTACATCATCAACAGCCGCAACTTCCCGAGCTACGATTTTTGCCCGCAGGGCGAAATTACTTCGCCCATCAGCGACGAGGAGTACAAGGCAATGGTGCAGGCGGGCATTGGTCACTGCCTGCGGGGCGACGTGTTTCAGATTGTGCTGTCGCGGCGCTTTGAGCAGCGCTACACCGGCGACGACTTCAAGGTATACCGCGCCCTGCGGTCTGTAAACCCGTCGCCCTACCTGTTTTACTTCGATTTTGGGTCGTACCGCATTTTTGGCTCTTCGCCCGAAACACACCTGAAGGTTGAGGGCAACACAGCCACCATTGACCCCATAGCTGGCACAATTTACCGCACGGGCAACGACGAGCAAGACCGGCAGCTGGCGCAGGCTCTGCTCCAAGACCCCAAGGAGAACGCCGAGCATGTGATGCTGGTAGACCTTGCGCGAAACGACCTGAGCCGAAACGCGCAGCGCGTAGCCGTAAAGTCGTACAAGGAGGTGCAGTTTTACTCGCACGTCATCCACATGGTTTCGCGGGTGTGCGGCGAGGTGGCGCCGGAGGCAAACCGCATCGGGCTTTTTGCCGATACGTTTCCGGCGGGTACGCTCTCCGGAGCGCCCAAGGTACGTGCCATGCAGCTCATCAACGCGCTGGAGAAGCACCCGCGGGGCGTTTACGGCGGCTGCATCGGGCACATCGGGCTGGACGGAAACCTCAACCAAGCTATCACCATACGCACCTTTGTGAGCTGCAACAACACGCTGTACTATCAGGCCGGAGCGGGCATCGTTGCGCAGTCGAAACCCGAAAACGAGCTGCGGGAGGTGAACAGCAAGCTCGGCGCGCTGAACAAAGCTATCGAAATGGCAAAGAGCTGAGGTTTCAGTTTTCAGTTTTCAGTTTTTAGTTTTCAGTTTTCAGTTTTCAGTTTTTAGTTCTTAGTTTTTAGTTCTTAATTTTGATGAATATCGAAGAGCTTCATGAATATTGCCTCTCCATCGAAGGAGCAACCACCTGCTTCCCTTTTGACGACGTCACTTTGGTGATGAAAGTCGTGGGAAAAATGTTTGCTTTGATACCGCTGGATGCTACCGTGCTGCAAATCTGTTTGAAGTGCGATCCGGAGCAGGCCATTGAGCTGCGGGAGCGGTATGCCTGCGTGGAGCCGGCTCACCATTTCAACAAAAAATACTGGAATACCATTTACCCAAATCAGGAAATGCCGGACAAGGAAGTAAAAAAATGGATTCGCCATTCCGTAGATGAAGTGATAAAAAAAGTGCCGAAGCGGATTCAAGCCCAATATTCATCGCATCTTCCTAATTCTTAATTCCTAATTCCTAATTATCATGAAGCTACTTGTACTCGATAGCTACGATTCTTTTACCTACAACCTCGTTCACGCCCTGCGCAAGCTTGGCTGTAGCGACGTTGAGGTGGTGCGCAACGACCAAATCGCGCTCGAAGCGGTAGCCCGCTACGATAAGGTTGTGCTTTCGCCCGGACCGGGTATTCCCTCCGAAAGCGGCATCCTGTTAGAGTTGATAAAAGCTTACGCCCCCACCAAAAGCATCTTTGGCGTTTGCCTCGGCATGCAGGCTATCGGCGAGGCGTTTGGCGGTACGCTGGTCAACCTGAAAAATGTGTACCACGGCGTGAGCGACGAAATACGGGTTACGGCGCCCGACCTGCTGTTTGACGGGCTGGGCGAGCAATTTGAAGCCGGACGCTACCACTCGTGGGTGGTAAGCCCCGAAAATTTTCCCGAGGCGCTAAGCGTAACGGCGCAGGACAGGCACGGCAACATCATGGCGCTGATGCACCGCCGCTACCGGGTGCGAGGCGTACAGTTTCACCCCGAGTCGGTGCTCACGCCAATGGGCGAAAAAATCATACAAAACTGGCTGGAAAAGGGGTAGATGCAATTAATAATTAATAATTAATAATTAATAATTAATAATTAATAATTAATAATTAATAGTGTCGCATCATCCATCAAAATTAGGCGCTCAACCCGCAGGGTTGAATGTGAATAACCCCCAATGAAGCGCAGCGATTGGGGGGGGGGAGAGAGAGGTAGGGAGAGAGAGGTAGGGAACCCGAGCAAAAGTATAGTCCAAAAATTCAAAATTCATAATTCATAATTCAAAATTTCTATGAAACATTTGCTTTACCGCTTATTTGAGCACCAAAACCTCGACCGCGAGGAATCGCGGGACGTGCTGATTCGCATGGCGCGTGGCGAGTACAACGAAAGCCAGATTGCGGCTTTCATCACCGTTTTTTTGATGCGCAGCATCACCATTGGCGAGCTGGCGGGCTTTCGCGACGCGCTGCTGGAGCTGCGCGTACCGGTAGATTTGTCGGCCTACAATGCTATTGACATCGTGGGCACGGGCGGCGACAACAAAAACACGTTCAACATCTCCACCGCTGCCTGCTTCACGGTGGCCGGCGCTGGCTACCACGTGGTGAAGCACGGCAACTACGGCTCTACCTCGGTGAGCGGCGCCTCTAACGTGATGGAGCAGCACGGCGTAAAGTTCACCAGGGACGTTGACCTCATGCGCCGCTCGCTCGACGCTTGCGGAATGGCCTACCTCCACGCGCAGTTTTTCAACCCCGCGCTAAAGGTGGTAGCGCCGGTGCGCAAAAATCTTGCCGTCAGGACATTCTTCAACATGCTTGGCCCCTTGGTCAACCCGACCCTGCCCAAGCGGCAAATGCTGGGCGTGTACAACCTGAAGCTGGCGCGGCTGTACTACTACCTCTACCAGCAAACAGGCACCGACTTCACGGTGGTCAACTCGCTGGACGGCTACGACGAAATATCGCTCACCTCCGAATTTAAGTGCTTTTGCAGCGGCGGCGAAAGCATCCATACGCCCGAGGAGCTTGGCTTTAAGCGCACGGCAGCGGAGGATTTGTACGGCGGCGATACGGTGGACAAGGCCGCCGCCATATTTGACCGCGTACTGAGCAACGCCGCCACCGAAGCGCAAAAAAACGTCGTTGTTGCCAACGCGGCCTTCGCCATACGCACCATCAACCCGCAGCTCGACATTGCCGCCTGCATTGCGCAGGCGCAGGCCTCCATAGAGAGCGGAAAAGCCCTGAAATCGCTTAAAAAATTCGTTGAAATAAATTCCTGAGATGATGAACATACTGACAAAAATACTCGCCGTTAAACGCGAAGAAATTGCCGCTTGCCAAAGGCAACGCAGCTTTGACGATATTTACGGCGAAGCGCGGCAGGTTACGCGGCCGACACTGTCGTTTTCCGGAAGCCTGCGCCGCTCGGCTACGCCCATTATCGCCGAGTTTAAGCGCCGCTCACCCTCCAAAGGCTTCATCAACAGAGAGGCCGACGTTGCAGCCGTTGCAGGCGGCTACGCGGCGTACGGTGCTGCCGCCGTATCGGTGCTCACCGACAGAGAGCACTTTGCCGGCTCGCTTGCCGACCTGACGGCAGCGCGTCAAGCAGCGCCCGGCGTACCGCTGCTCCGCAAGGATTTTATCATCAGCCCCTACCAGCTGTGCGAGGCGCGGATTGCCGGCGCCGATGCTGCGCTGCTCATCGCCGCTGCGCTGACAAGAGAGCAGTGCGCGGAGCTGGCCGCCTTTGCCCGCTCGCTCAACCTTGAGGTGCTGCTCGAGGTGCACAGCGAAGCCGAACTCAACTACGTCAACCCGCACGTCAACGCTGTTGGCGTCAACAACCGCGACCTGCTTACCTTTGTAACCGACACGGCGACTTCGCTAAAGCTGGCCTCCCTAATCCCCGACAGCTACGTCAAAGTATCCGAAAGCGGAATTTCCGACACGGAGACCGTGAAAAAGTTGCAAAAGGCAGGATTTCAAGGATTCCTGATGGGCGAAATTTTTATGAAGGCTGCCGACCCTGCGCAGGCGTTTGCCGCGTTTATCGAAAAGTTGAATGTTGAAAGTTGAAAAAAAAATTGGCAAATGAAAATCAAGGTATGCGGCATGAAGGAGGCGCGCAACATCGCCGAGGTAGCGCGGCTACAGCCGGACTACATGGGCTTTATTTTCTACAGCCGCTCGCCCCGCTTTGCAGGGGAAACGCCGCCCGTCGCCCTTGAGGCGCTACCGCCGGAAACGCTGCGCGTAGGCGTGTTTGTCAACGCAGCGCGAGATTACGTTGCAAGGCAAGCAGCCCGCTACCGCCTCGACCTGCTGCAGCTGCACGGCGACGAAACGCCCGAAGGCTGCGCACGGCTAAAATCCGGCTACAAAATTATCAAAGCATTTGGGATACAGTCGGAGGAAGATTTTGCCGCGCTGCACCGCTACGAGGGCGTATGCGACTACTTCCTGCTCGATACGAAAACTCCGCTGCGCGGCGGCTCCGGCGAAAAGTTCGACCACCGGCTGCTGGCCGGCTACCGCAGCAAAACGCCCTTTTTCCTGAGCGGCGGAATAGCGCCCGGCGACGCTGCAAACCTCGCCGACCTCCGGCTGCCCTGCTGCGAAGCGCTCGACGTTAACAGCCGCTTTGAAGCTTCGCCCGGCGTAAAAAATGTTGCAGCGCTCCAAAAGTTTATCGAAGCAATCCGGGCGGAAAGCAGCAGAGCGATTGAGGGGCATCATGGCAAGAACGTTATCCGGGCGTAGCCGTTGCCGGTGTTGCCGGTAGCGAGAGCTCCGCCCGCAGGGTGGGGCATAGCGCTGGCAGTTCCGGCCTTTGCGCCCGTGTTCCACTCGTAGCCCTGGCCGTCTATCATGGAGTAGTTGGTAAAGATTATTTTAGCGACCTCATTCCATGTGGGGCTTGTGTTGAAAATGGAGTTGCTGTAGCTGAGCGCAGCAGCGTTACCAATCGCGTCTTGTTCGCGCGGCTCAGCTATTGAGGCAGGATTGATGGCCACGCAGCCAGTCATGCCGCTGATGAAAGATGAACCGCCACCTCGCTGATAAGTTCGCCGTTAGCGTTACTTTCCTCCACATCATTGCTACACGCTGCAAAAGTGAGCAGCGTAGCGGCTGCGGCATAAATTAGTACATTGTTGGTTTTCATGTTTTTTCGTTTTTTAATTGTTTAGTGATTTATTAGCCGTTTTAATCCGTATGCTGAAGCATACGGTTAATAGAGTGTCACCCCTGCGGGGTTTGCAGGCGAGCAGGCATCCCTCCCGGGCAGTCCCGCAGGGACGACACTTTATTAACCGTACGCTTTAGCATACGGACAGGGGAGCAGCGCCGCAGCAGCTACTCTCGCGTACCGACTCCCCTCTCCTGTGGAGAGGGGCCGGGGGTGAGGTCTCAATGCCGAAAAAAGAAAATCCCGCTTCGGAAAGGAAGTTACTCCTCCGAAGCGGGATTGCAGGGGTCTAAGTACATGACAAAAATTTATAATACTCTGATATTTATCAATAGCGCCTTAAAAAAAAGATTTAGCCCCGTAAATGTAGCCTCGGATAGAAAAAATAGCTATCTTTGCACGTTTTGTAGAACGTTTGACTTCGGAAAGATACTCGTAATTTGAATGAACAGGCTGTTACTATTTTTACTTTGGGCAACGCTTGCGTCAGCAGCGGGTTGCAGCGCAGGCTCAACCTGCCGGCACCTCACAGGCGCTGCGCTGGGCACTACCTACTCCATCATCACCTGCAACAACAACAACAACAACAACGATACGCTACAAGACGAAGTGGTGGAGCTCATGCAGCGTGTCGAGAAATCGCTCTCTATTTACGACAAAGCATCGATAATTTCTAAGGTTAACCGCAACGAAGACGTGGCGCTGGATGGCTACTTTATCGAGTGCTTTGAGGTAGCCCGGCAGGTGAGCAAGCAAACCGGCGGCGCGTTTGACATTAGCGGCTCGCCGCTGTACGCCGCATGGGGATTTGGGGCTAACGAGCACCTCACGCCGCCCTCGCGGCAGCAAATAGACAGCCTGAAGCAGCTTTGCGGCATGAGCAAGCTATCCATTGTCAACGGACACCTTGTAAAGTCAGACCCGCGCGTTCAGCTCAACGCCAACGCCGTAGCAAAAGGCTACGCGGTTGATGTGGTAGCGCGCTTTTTGGAAGGCAAAAATATTACCAGCTACATGGTCGAAATTGGCGGCGAAGTTCGCTGCGGCAGCGTAAAGCCCAACGGTGCCAAGTGGACCATAGGCATTGACAGCCCCAGGGACGGCAACTTTACTCCGGGTGCCGACTTGGCAAGCATACTGGAGATTAGCGACAGGGCGGTGGCCACGTCGGGCAGCTACCGCCGGTTTTACATGAGCGGCGCCGAAAAGATACCGCACATCATCAACCCCGCTACGGGATGCCCTGCGCGCAACAGCCTGCTTAGCGCAACTGTTGCTGCCGGCAGCTGCGCTGCTGCCGACGCATACGCCACTGCTTTTATGGTTATGGGGGTGGACAGCGCAAAGGCTTTGCTGGACAGGGACAGCGAGCTGGAAGGTTTTTTGATATTTTCCGAGCAGCAGCAGCTTCGGACTTACGCTACACCAAAGTTCAAAGATTGGTTGATTAAAAAATAGTAACTCTCATTCTCACTAAAACAACAAAAAAAAATGAAAAGAACAACTTTATTCGCAGGATTGCTGATGATTTCGGCTACTGCATTTGCGCAAAACATCAAGCTGCCGGCGCCGCAGAAAAACGGAGGCAAGCCGCTCATGGAAGCGCTGTCGGAGCGCAAAAGTGCGCGCACATTCGACGCAAAAGCGCTTAGCGAGCAAACGCTGTCAAACCTGCTGTGGGCTGCATACGGCTTTAACCGCGACGGCATGCGCACCGTACCTTCGGCCAACAACAAGCAGGAGTTTGAAGTGTATGCGGTTACCGAAAAAGGCGCATACCTCTACAACGCCAAGGAAAACACGCTGGAGCAGGTAAGCAGCGAAGACCTGCGCGCCAAAACAGGAGGGCAGGCATTTGTAGGTACAGCGCCGCTCAACCTCGTTTTTGCCTACGATACCAAGAAAATGTCGGACGAAAAGATAGCCTACGCCGATTGCGGGTTCATTGCGCAAAACGTTTACCTGTACTGCACTTCGGAAGGGCTGGCAACCGTTGTACGCGCCGGAGGAATGAACAGGGAAGACCTTGCAAAAGCAATAAGCCTGAAGCCCGGCTACGCCATTGTATTTTCGCAAACGGTAGGATACCCCAAAAAGTAGCAGGCAAAGTCGGTACGGGAACCGGTACGGGCTACTTTGCCGCTCCCCTGCACAAAAGCATAAGCGCGCGCAGCTGCTCCTCTTTGGAGTAGTCGGTATCTTTTTGCCTGTTAATTTCGTCCTTGCATGCGGGGAGCGTTTTAAGAAAAGCCTTTTTGCTCGCCACTTTCGGCTTGGAATTTTTGATAAGGTAGTAGGTATTGTTTTCCTCAAAAATAAGCGACTCGGTACCCGTAAGGTGGTCGGCAGGGGCGCCGTCCATGGCGCTTACGCTCTCCACCTTCATCAGCGAGGTGGTGCCGCCGTAGCCGCTATCTTTGCGGTGGTCTACCATGCGCAGCTTGCGCAGTACGCCCAGCTGCACCTCGCCGTCGAGCAGCACTTCTATGAAAGCCGACCTGTACTTTACAAAAAAGCACCTGCCAATGCTCACGTACTGTACCTCTTCGAGATTGGCAATGGCCATCACGCTGCTGTCTTCGCCAATAAACTGCATTTGCTCCAGCAGCATGTTATAGTTGAGCTTGGCCGATGCCCGCTCGCCGTTTTTGAATAAGACCAGCCCATCGGTAAACTTGGGCAGCAGGTACTGCGTTTCGCCCGACATGATTTGCGCCACGTCGTTGTAGCGGTCGGACAGCTGCACGGCTTCGCGCTTTTGCGCAGGCAGCGCGGTGTACGCACCGCACAAAAGCATTGCAGAAAACAGGTACTTTACTCCAACTCTGCCGGACAGAGGGCGTAGTGCCGGCCCCGGACAAGTTGTCATTTTGCATAATTTCTTTTTCATAGTCAGCAAGATGTAAAAAATGATACGGCAGCTTACAGGCATACTACACACAAGCTTATTGTACATAGTACAATATCGCAAATATATGAATTATTTTTCAAAAAGACATACAGCCGCAACAGTATGGCCAAATTTTTTTGAGGCGCTGTATGAACACCACCGAGTATTGACGCCGGTTGCAAAAAAAATCCGTTTTTCCCAAATCTTTTCAGAATTGCCTTCTACCTTTGCTACCGAAAATATTTTTTTAATTTAAAAAGAATTTTAAAATGAAAGGATTAAAAATTTTTATTGCGCTTGCAGGCGGCGCTCTGTCTGTACAGATTGCCGCAGCTCAGCCGCCCGCTCCGGCGATTTCGAATGCCTATTCCAACGAAGCCATTGCGGAAATGATTCGAAAATACCGGACATCCCGTTCTTATGACGTAATGCCGCCGTCGAAACTGGCAGCAAAGTTCAACGCCGATTTTCCCAAAGCTCGCGACGTGGAGTGGGAAATGGCCGACAGCATTTATGAAGTCGAATTTGGCGTACGGCGCAGGGATTGGAAGGCATATTACGACGCCGAAGGAAATTTGCTGATGACCATCGAAGAAATCTCCCGTTCGGAGTTGCCCGCTGTAGTGAAAAACGCTGCCGAGGCAAAGTGTCCCAAATATCACTTTGAGGATATTGACAAAATCCGTCGTGGAACGGAAGTCTTCTACAGGATTGAAATGGAACTTCGCGACACGGAAGTCAAGCTGCTGGTACAGTCAAACGGGACGATAACAGAAGAGAAAATAGATTATTGACACTCCTTCGGGAAGCGTAATTAAGTGATGGCGCAAAATAGCCCCCTGACAACAGGGGGCTATTTTTATTTCGTGCAAAGATATGGCCTATCCTTCGATTGTCAAAAATCTGCGTCATCTGCGTGCTAAAATCGGGTAAATCCCCTGCTTTATCTATTCCCCAGCCCCGTTAGTCTATTTTCCGAAATCCGCATTGCGCAAGCCGCTACCTTTGTTCCGAAAAAAATATTAAAGGAACAAATGACAACAAGAAATTTATCAATCGCAATTATTGCGGCTTTGCTGTTTTCGGGCAGCATGAAAGCGCAGGACAATCCGCAGAAGTTCACCTTGCAGCAATGCCTCGATTTTGCGGTGAACAACAGCTACGCCGTCCGCCGGTCTAATCTTGACATTCGGGAAGCGGACTATCAGAAGCAGGAGGCGCTCGCCGGAGTATTGCCGCAGGTGAACGCAAGCGGCAGCATTGACAACAATTTAGCCATAGCGAAAGTCATCTTGCCCGGCGAAATTGTAGGGCAACCCGGCACAACCATTGCCGCCGAAATGGGAACAAAATACGTCCTCGACGCTTCGGCAAGAGTAGAACAGGTCGTTTTTTCATCTTCCCTGTTCACAGGAATTAAAATTGCAAAGAACAGCCTCGAATTGCAAAAACTCCGGGCAACAATGACCGGCGAAGAGCTCATCTTCAACGTCAGCTATGCCTACTACGACATCCTGAACAGCGTGCAGGAGCTGGAAAATATCAGCTATATGATTGGCCGGCAGGACTCCCTGTACGCGCTGACGAAACGGCAGGTAGAAGAAAGCATTACCCGCGAAGTGGATTTGAACCGCCTGAAAGTTAACCTGAGCAACCTGCGCGTGCGGAGCGAAAACATTCAAAACGCCATTGCCCAGCAAAAACGGTACCTGCAAATCCTGATAGGAATGTCAATCGAAGAATCCATTGAGCTGGACGGTTCTGAAATAAATAGCACTGCGCAAGCTGTGCAAACGCCCCCTCTACAAAGCCATACCGAGCTGGAAATCCTTGCAAAGCAAAAAGATATTCTCGACCTTGAAATCAGGCAGATTAAGAGCGAGTACTTGCCGACACTTTCATTCGTTGCGTCCGGTGGCTACCAGTTTCAGGCGGAAAACCTGCGACTGTCGAAGGAGCCCTGGTTTAACTCATTCCTGATAGGCGCCCGCCTGTCGATTCCCGTTTTCGACGGCTTCGGCAAACGCAGTCAGGTCAGGCAAAAACGGATGCAGTTACAGCGACTGGATACCGACATTCAGGAAGCCAGCCAGAATATTGACATGAGTTACCGGAATGCGCAGCAGCAACTTGGCGTTTCCCGAAAATCCGTATCGGCACAAAACGAAAACCTGCAACTGGCGGAAAAAGTTTACAGTCAAACCCTCCTGCTTTATCAGGAAGGAATGGCAGGCATGACCGATTTACTCGAAACCGAAACCTCCCTTAGCGAAGCCAAAACGACATACACCGCAGAACTTATCCGCTATAAAAAGACGGAAATCGACCTGCTGAAAGCGGGTGGAAGACTTGAAGAATTAATAACAAAAAAAGTAAAATAATGATAAAGATGAAAAAAGTAAAAATCACTCCGATTTTAATCACGGCAGCCCTCGCGGGACTTGTCGCATGGAAATTAGTTGAAAACAGGCAGACGATAGACCGCAATGCGGAACTGTCATCAACGGTTAATACCGTCATTCCGGTAACGGTGGAAAAACCGCGATATTCGAACATCGACCGGCGATTCAGCGTGAACGGACGAATCGTGCCGGATAATGAAGTCATGGTATTATCAAAAACCACCGCCGTCGTACTGGAAAAGCACCGGAAAGCGGGCGATGCCGTGCATCGGGGAACTGTTATTGCCCAACTTGAGAACAGCGTCATCCGGGAAAACCTGCGTGCGGCGGAAATGGACTGTGCTAAAGCCCGTAAAGACGTGGAACGCTTCGAACGCCTCGCTGCCTCCGGAGCCGTTACGACGCGCGAACTGGAAGACGTGCAAATCGTCCTGCGGAACGCCGAAAGCCGAATTGCCGAATTGAAAGACCAGTTGTCCAACACCACGATTGTCGCCCCGTCAGACGGAATTATCGACAGGGATTTCTTCGAGGAAGGTACGCTGCTGTCTGTCGGAAGTCAGGTTGCCGCCATTGTTGACGGACGTTCCCTGAAAATGGAACTCAGCGTAACCGAAAAGGAACTTTTACGCCTGAAGAAAGGCGACCGGGGCATTAT
>JAISGH010000096.1 GCA_031263185.1 Prevotellaceae bacterium
CACACACCCACACACACACACACACACACACACACACACACACACACACACACACACGTAATTTATAATAGCCATTTGACATTTGCAAGAGGTGGGACATTCTTTTTTACAAAAAGAACGTCCCGCTTCTTTTTTGCTGCGATTTACAAGCCTCATCATGCAGCTGCTGAGGCGGCTGTTGCCGTGACGTTACCTGCCAATTTTTTAACCCCCAAATACAGCTCTAAAATGAAAAAAAATGTTCCCTTCTTTTTGATGCTGCTTACAGCATCTGCGCACTTTGCCGGCTGCGAAGTGGCTATTGACAAGCTGGAGCCAAGAGATGTTGTCGACAGCATGGACGACCACCTGAGAGCGCTTCTCGTTGGCACGTGGTACTACGACAACCCCGACGCCGGCACGCCCTACATGAACCTCGAAAAAGGAGGCGCTATGGTGATTGTGGAGTATAGCGCCACCGGCGCTGCCGTAGAAGTTACCGGCACGTGGAGGCTGGCGGATGATATTTTTACGCAGGTAGTAAATGAAGAAGCGACAAACTTTGCGCTGGTGAAGCTCACCACCAAGGCGCTCGCCTATGAGGAAAGCGGGACAAACTCCGCTCAACATTCTTTCCACAAAAAATATTGAGCGGGTAGGCCATTGCACAATGCGTAAAAGTAATAGCCAAAAACAGCGCAGTATGAATTGGGAAAAAGCCGCGTTCTTGCTGCTGCTGCTGCTGCTGCTTGCCGCTGTACCGCCGCTTTGCGCAAAGGCGCAGCCGGCGGACAGCAGCGCCGCCAGCCGCGGGACTACGTTTGCTGAGGGAATTTTTGATATGGGCAGCTGGTGCCGCCCTTTTTGGGCAGACATGTACTCTACCATCACAAAGGCAGAGTACGCTTACGCCTACAATACTCCTGAGTACGACTGGGGCAAAAAAGGCAAAAAATACCGCCCCTACATTTTTGCCAATATCGGCGTGGATGTTCCCGTGTGGGCGGGGACTTTTGCCAACACCAAGTACGGGCTTAGCGTTACCATCCCCTACTTGGTGGATGTGTGGCTGGACATGTTTGAGCGCATCACCGCTCCCGTCATCAATACCGCATACCGGTTTGGGCTGCCCGAAGTCAACTTTATTCACCGCTTAGACAGGGCGAGGCTGGGCATAACCAGCTACTCGCTAAAGCTTATCGCCTTTAAGCACGAGTGCTCGCATATTGGCGACGATTTGACCCTGATGCGCAGCAGCGAAGGCGTTCCGCTGAAAAACCTCAACGTATCGTACAACTACTGGCAGGTGGAGGGCACCATTAACGACCCCATGTTTTCGCTAAAAAGAGAGCACTCTCTGCGCGTTGCCATGCTGATGCTGTACGGCAGGCGCAGCAGCTGGTACAGCGTTCTCCCCTCGGCAGGCGATGCTGATTTGGTGGAGCCTTCGGAAAAGCCATTTGAACTCTGGCTGCAATACCAGTACCAATCGGCCGTTACCCGCAGCCGGCTGCAGTGGATAGCGTCGCTTGAGGTGCGCAAGCGGGTGCGCTACAACTACCCGCTGTACCAAACAGCAGAGGATGACCCTGCCGCGTGGATGTCTTTGGACAATCTTGGAGAAATTTCGCTTCCGGCCCTCAACCTGATGCTGGGGGTGCGCTACCGCAACCCTCAAATGCTCAAGTTTCGCTCCGTTGGGGTTGCGCTAAGAGCGTACCGGGGCATGAATCCATACGGGCAATTCCGCTCCATTCCCAAGTACGAGCAGTACGGCATTACGCTTGTGGTGGAGTAGAAAAAGCGGGGCGGCTTTATAATTACCGTAAGATTTTTGGGGCTATTTCGTCAGCGCGGCCTGCAGTATAAAATTCAGGATAAACAGCAGCGTAGATACCGCAAGGATAGGGTGTATATCCTTAGGCTGTTTCTTGCACAGCTTGACGACACAGTAGAAGATGAACGCCGCCGCGATGCCGTACGTGATGCTGTAGGCGAGCGCCATAAACGCGCCCGCGAAGAACGCGGGGATGGCCTCGTCCAGATTCGACCACTTGACGTCTATGAACGACGACATCATCATGACCCCAACGATGACGAGCGCCGGGCTCGTCGCGGCGTACGGGATGGCGCTCACGAAGCTGGCGAAAAACGCGCTCGCTATGAAGCAGCTTGCCACAACGACGCTCGTGAGCCCCGTGCGCCCGCCTGCGCCTATGCCCGCCGCGCTCTCAACGTACGTCGTGGTGTTAGACGCGCCGAATATCGCGCCCACAGACGTCGCTATCGCGTCGGCGAACAGCGCCCTGTCCATCTTCGTCTTGAAGCCGGCGCTCTGCGCCATCGACTTTTCGTCTTTCTCGCTGAATATTCCGCTGCGCCGGCCTGTGCCTATAAACGTGCCTATCGTGTCGAACGTGTCGGAGATGGAAAACGAGAATATCGTGACTATGGCGGTGAGCGCGACGGACGCGCCGCCCGTGAACAGCGAGCCTAAGCCCTCTTTTGTGAATATGACGCCGAACGTTGAGGGCAGCGCGCGGCAGGCGTCGGCAAAGCTCACCGAATCCTGCGTGACGGTGACGTCCATCGGTATGCCTATCACAGCCGTCACGATTATGCTTATCAGTATGGCGCCCTTCACCTTGAGCGTCAGCAGGATTATGACGAGGAACAGCCCTATGAGGAAGAGCCACAGCGTGGGCGTGTTCAAGTTCGCCATAGCCGGCACGGCGCCGCCCACGTTGATGAGCCCCGCGTTTATCAGCCCTATGTACGCTATGAAAATGCCTATGCCGCCGGAGATTGCGTGCTGCAGCGGCTTGGGTATCGCTTTGATTATGTGCCTGCGCAGCTTTGTGACGGTTATGAAGATGTTGATGATCCCGCAGATGAAGACCATCGACAGCGCGTGCTGCCACGTGTAGCCGAAGCCGAAGCAGACCGTGTACACGAAAAATGCGTTGAGCCCCATGCCGGGCGCCTGCGCGTACGGCACGTTCGCGAACAGCCCCATGACGAGCGTCCCTATTACCGCCGAGATGATAGTGGCCAGAAACACGGCGCCCCATTCCATGCCGGCGCTCGACAATATCGCTGGGTTCACGGCGATGATGTACGCCATCGCGAAGAACGTAGCGAACCCCGCCATAACCTCCGTGCTGAACTTTGTCCTGTTTTCCTTGAGCTTGAAAATTTTTTCCATCATATACTCACGCTTCACAATAAATATAATATTGCCGATTTACAGATATTCTGCTATACAATAGCGCCCCTTTGCAAGTACTCTTCCCCCCCCCACTTTTAATCCAAAAATTTCCCCCCAGACATACGCTACAGCGTACGCTACCCGGCCGGGGAATTTGCTGACGAATTCCAGCGCACCCTCGTTGGCCGTGTCAATCAGGTAGTTCTTTCCGAAATAGGCGACAAAGGTAGCCATAGTAATACCAATTTGTCCCGCATCATATTCAGCATAACCAAACCTTTCAAATGTTCTATGAGCAATCAGATTTCTAACTTTTTGAGAAAATTTGTCGTCATTACGGCCTGCCAATATTCTCAAATCTTCGCCCGCAGGTTTCATTATATCTCGGAGCTTCTGTATCAATTCGGAAGTCGTAATTACTCCATTGTTTAGGCTCATCAAATACAATGATGGCAAAATAAGTTCTATTTCTGTAACTCTTTCTGCCATAATTTAATAATTTTTAATGAGTAAATGTTCGACATTCTTATCGTTGCGATTCATAAAGCTAACCAAATAAGTTTTGTCAAACGATGTGATATTTAATCCTTTTTTGTCATACAGGCTAAAAATAAAATCGGTATTTTTTATTATCATTAGCCATTTCGCCGAGCACTTATCCGTCAAATAATTTGCCAATCTGATTTGGTCTTTTTTAGTAAACTCATTTTTGGCGTAAGTGCTAAACTCGCTGTCGTAAGGCGGGTCAAGAAAAATAAAATCATTGTTCGTAGGCTCATAGCGGCTAAAAAAATCTTCAAAATCTTTGTTTTCAATGGTTGTTTTATCAAGCAATGATTTCAATTCTTTTGTGCGCAAATAATCTACTTTTTTCAAAAAGTTTTTCCGATTATACGCTATTCCGCCGTAAGGAACGTTAAAATCACCATTTGCATTATAGCGGAACATTCCGCTGTATGCAAAATTTCTGATAAACAGAAAAATTGCCGCTTTAAATGCCGAATTGATTTTATATTTTTCCGTGTTGTTGTAAATGTGCCGGAAGTGCATATAAAACGCACTTTTCAAGGCCGCTTCAATATTGTCTAAAATATCGCTATCGGGTAATTTGCCTTTTGCTGCTTCAAGCTCTTTCATTCGCTTAATTTTGCGAATTAAGTTTATCTTTATTTCTTTGATAAAATTTTCAACTTTAGCATTGAAAATTGCCGCAAACATTCCGTTAAATTGATCTGTATGAGATAGTATAAACTCAAAAAGAGCATCTTTTAATTTGGCTTCATCAATCAAATTGTGAGAATATTGTTTGTAAATATCAATAAAAAAATCATTATTTTTCAGCGCTACGTTAGCCAGCAAATCCCAATTATGTACGATTTCATCAGCCGCCTTAAAGAATACTTCCCGATTGCCATTTGTAATGCTTTGGTACAAATTTATCAGCTCATCCGATTTGTCATTGATAAAATATTTTTTCGCTTGCAGCGCAGTGTAAACCGCACCTCCGCCAACAAACGGCTCATAATAATTTTCAAATTTATCAGGTAAATTCGGGACAATATGTTTCAATTCCTGCTCCTTTCCGCCAGCCCATTTGAGAACAGGGTAAAGTTTTCTGGCTTCGGAATAATTTCCAAAACCAAAATCAGCAAGATGATAAGCTGCAATCGGTTCGCATACAAGATTTTCCATATTCGTATTCTCAAATTACAAAGTGTAAAGGTACCATTTTTTCTCAAGTTCTCGCCTTTTTTCAATCAAAATTTTCAAGATGTACTATAATATTTTTAGTGTAAATTAACGATATGTTTATGCCTACTGTGATAAAAATTTACCTACCTTTGAGCGTTTTACATCTCATATATTTTTTTGAGGAAATCGGTAGAAAACGGCAATCAGCTTAACTTTATATGCTACAGGCGACGGCACAACATACATTTTTTTTCATGCTTCCTGCAGGAAATTCCCGCGAAAACGGGAATGACCCCTTGAGGAAAAATAGCGTATGCGCACACCTATTCCTAATTCCTAATTCTCAATTCCTAATTCTTATAAGCACACACAGTACGGGCAAAGCATGCTTTGCCCCAA
>JAISGH010000182.1 GCA_031263185.1 Prevotellaceae bacterium
AAGGAGATGGCATGCTTTACCGCTAAAGTTGGGCTGTCCGTTTATTTTTACAATTTTATCCGGCCACACCGTTCGCTGAGCAAAAATCCCGACAAAACACAAACGCCTCGAACACCAGCTCTCTGTGCCGGGATAACAGATAAAGTATGGGATATTAAATATGCCTTTGCAATACCCTACATTGATGACAATTAAAATAGGACACCACCAAAAAGTATTGCTATCTAAAATAAAAATCGTACTTTTGCAAGCATAATTTTCAGATAAGAAACGCAATGGCAGGTCAAATCATAAACCCGAGTTTGTTTGGTATTAAACACTCAAACAGATACTTTGAACAAAAAGATGCGTGGGGAAAAAATCAATTTAACTCCTCATTTCCGGTTGCGCTGGCATCTTATTTACAGCATAAAAATATTGATAATGTCTATCTAATGTTGGACAAACAGCAAAAAGTTAAACATGCCAAGATTTCTACGCAAAAATTATACGGTATACCTCCTGACTCCAATGATTTATTTTTCTCATTTGAAAGCGTTTATACTCCTTACGACCGATTTGTAATAGGCGAACTCCCAAGGGTAGATCTGGTAACTCAAAAGCGCAGCAATGGAGCCGTTCTTTAAAGGAATGGAAATTAAATTGACGGCTTTACCGGATAATTCTACCTGTGAATTATCAGATAATCAATTTGGTACTGAGATAGTAACCCGACCGCCAACGGTAGTCTATTTGGCATGTAGCATAGCCGCTCTTTACCAAAAATCACACCTTCAGCTGCGGCAGTATTTTGACGTAAAATTTGACAAGCTACGCGATTGGGCTAATCCTGAAATCGTACTGCCGCATATAAACGACATGATTTGCAGCCTTGATAAGATTATGCTTGACAATACCTCCAAGCAAGAGCCTATAATTATGCAGCCTATTTGGAAAACAGAGGGGAAATCCCCAAGATTAGCAAAAAAATTGTCTCGACGTATTTGTTTGGAGTAACTTTGCTTTCGTTGAACTGATTGTAAAAGAACTGCGTAATCAACAAATACCTAAAATTACCAGACAAGCTCGAACTATCGTTTGGCTGTTCAAAATGTTGTATGATTTTTCCAAAACAGGACAATTTTATCCCAAACAGATAATCGACGATTATCCTTACAACACATTAAATGATAAAGCATTTTCCGTAAGCGGAATTATGACGCATGCCATCATGCGCTGCCCCGAGCTGACCAAACCCAGAATAAAAAGCACCGAAATAAAAAATATTATTTTAGGCGGTGGACAAAATCTACTAAGCCCCGAAAGGAGATTTGACGCGATTATTTTTAACACCCCCAAATTATTCGATTAACTATGAAGGCAATTGATTTGTTTGCAGGTTGCGGTGGCCTGTCGTTAGGGTTTCAAAAGGCAGGGATTGATATAGTAGGCGCTTTTGAATACTGGAAACCTGCAATTGAAATTTACAAAGCAAACTTTAAGCACCCTGTATTTGCAACAGACTTATCGCAGATTGAAGATTATTCCATATTTTCGGATTTGCAGCCCGACATGATAGCTGGAGGTCCGCCTTGTCAAGATTTTTCAAGCGCAGGAAAACGTAACGAAAATAATGGACGCGGCGATTTAACCGTAAATTATGCCGAAATTGTCAGCTACGTACGCCCTGAGTGGTTTGTGATGGAAAATGTTGAGCGCATACTGAAAACACAAAAGCTGAAAGATGCAAAAAAAATATTTATAAAAGCAGGATATGGATTATCTGAAATAGTATTAGACGCGAGCTACTGCGGAGTTCCACAAGCACGAAAGCGGTATATTCTCATTGGAAAATTAAGGGAACCCAACAACTTTATGGATTACTACCTGACAAAAAACCAGAGTAAAACTCAAATGAATATATACGATTATTTAGGAAACTCGCTAAATACTGAATACTACTATCGGCACCCGCGCAGCTACGCCAGGCGAGGCGTTTTCAGCATTTACGAACCAAGCCCAACCATTCGCGGTGTAAACTGGCCTGTTCCAAAAGGCTACACAAAGCACAAGGGCGACCTGATTGATGATTTGAGTAAAGTAAGACCGTTAACAACAAAAGAGCGGACTTATATACAAACATTTCCTGAAAATTTTCAGTGGTTTGGCAGCAAAACGGAACTTGAACAAATAGTTGGAAATGCCGTACCGGTAAATTTGGCAAAATTTGTAGGTGATTGCATACAAGAATACATCAACGATTGCAAAACAAAAGAAGCGAAGCGCATAGAAGCCTCTTTGGAATTTGATTACGCATAAAGCACGCATAAAGCATAGATCGGCAACGGCTGATTTGCTAAAGGAAAAGGCTCCTGAGTTTTCATGCCAATTAAATGCTCTACGCGCCTATCTACCTACCTATCTTTCTTTCTTCTTTCTTTCAGGTGTGTATTTCAAATCGGCGCGGCCTTTTTTTGTTCACTCCCCATTTCCCTTCACTTTTTTCACCGCTTTTTTTACCAGCGTTTTCGGGTCTATTTTTTTTGCAACCTTAATGCTGTCAAAGCCCTGCCCGAATACGCCCATGATGCTGCCTACCGAAATAAAAGCTTGGTTGTCCTCCTCCTTTACAATGCGGTAAATGTTGTTGGCCTCGTTGCGCCGCGCCAAAATCATGAGCAGCTTATTGTCTTTTTTTGTGTACCAGCCGGTAGCGTTGAGCAGCGTAACGCCGCGGTGCTGCTCGCTCACAACGCGGTTGGCGATGGCTTCGTAGCGGCACGAAAAAATAAATATCTGCACCGACTGCTTGTTGCCCGACAGCACCAAGTCCACGCAGTACGAGAACATCCCCATGATGATATACCCGTACACCACCTTCTCGATGCTGTGGTACAGCAGGAACGACGACCCGATGATGATAAGGTCGCAGTAGAGAAACACGCGCCCCACGCTCACGTTGCGGTACTTGGTAATAATCATGGCCACGATGTCGGTACCGCCCGCGCTGCCGCCCTGCGTAAAGGCAATGCCGATGCCCGCGCCCGTCAGGATGCCGGTGATGATAGCCCCCAAGAGCGGGTCGCTCACGTGCGGCGCCGGCGCAACGGGCAGCAGCTGGAGGAGAAGCGTTATGGCTAAAATACCGTAAATGGTTTTAACGCCAAAGTTGCGCCCCAGCACGATAAACGCTATGATAACAAGCGCCACGTTGATGGCCAGATAGGTGTAGCTCACGGGGATGTTGGCAGCGTAGTAAAACAGCGCACCTATGCCGCTCACGCCGCCGCCAACAATCGCGGCGGGGAGCATAAACTGGTTAATGCCCACCACGTACATGAGCAGCCCAAAGGTGATGATGGTGTATTCGCGCGCCATGCGCGTACCTTTCCTTAGCATACGATGTTGATTATTTTGCCCGGTACGTAAACAAAGTTTTTCAGCGGCTTTCCGCCCAAAAACTTGTCGGTGTTAGGGTCGCTCGCTACCAGCTGCAGCGCTTCGTCCTTGCTCAGGCCAAGCGGCAGCTCCTTTTTGTAGCGCAGCTTTCCGTTGAACGAAACAGGGTATTCAAACGAGTCCTCCACCAGCATGTCGGGGTTAAATTCGGGGAATACCGCGTCGCAAACGGTGGCGGTATGCCCAAGCGCCTCCCACAGCTCCTCGGCGATATGCGGAGCAAAGGGCGCCAGCAAAACCACCAGCGGCTCCAGCGCCTCGCGCTTGCTGCACCCGAGCTCCGTCAGCTCGTTTACGCAAATCATAAATCCGCTCACCGCCGTGTTGAACGAAAATGCCTCAATGCCATCCCGCACCTTTTTGATAATTTTGTGCAGCGACTTCAGCTCCTGCGGCGTGGCTTTTTCGCTGCTTACAGCAAAGCTTCCGCTCTTGTCGAAAAATAGCCGCCAAAATTTGCGCAGGAAGCGGTGTACGCCGTCAATGCCGTTGGTATCCCAGGGCTTCGACATTTCCAGCGGGCCTAAAAACATTTCGTACAGGCGTAGCGTATCGGCGCCGTAGCGGCTCGCCACGTTGTCGGGGTTCACCACGTTGTACATTGACTTCGACATCTTTTCTACCGCCCAGCCGCAAAAATACTTCCCATCCTCCAGGATAAATTCGGCGTTGGCGTAGTCGGGGTTCCACCGCCGGAAGCCGTCAACATCCAGCACATCGTTCTGCACAAGGCTTATGTCCACGTGAATTTCCTGCACCTCGAACTTGTCCTTTAGCCCCAGCGACACAAACTTGCTTGTGCCCGCCACGCGGTACACAAAGCTCGAGCGCCCCTGTATCATCCCCTGGTTGATGAGCTTTTGGAACGGCTCATCTTCGCACACCTCTCCGACGTCAAACAGGAATTTGTTCCAGAAGCGGGCGTACATCAGGTGCCCCGTGGCGTGCTCCGTTCCTCCGATGTAGAGGTCAACGTTGCGCCAGTATTCGTTTTTGGCCTTGCTTACCAGCTGCTCGCCGTTGTGCGGGTCCATGTAGCGGATAAAGTAGGCGCTGCTGCCCGCAAAGCCCGGCATGGTGCTCAGCTCGTAGCTGTACTTGCCCTCGTACTTCCACGCCGCCGCGCGCCCCAGCGGAGGGTCGCCCGCTTCGGTGGGCAGGTACTTGTCCACCTCGGGGAGCTCCAGCGGCAGCGACTCCGGCGGCAGCGTGTGCGGCATGTTGTCCCTGTAGTAAACGGGGAAAGGCTCTCCCCAGTACCGCTGGCGGCTAAAGGTGGCGTCGCGCAGGCGATAGTTTACCCTCGCGCAGCCGATACCCAGCTCCTCTACCTTTTTTATGGCAGCGCCAATGGCGTCTTTCACCTTCATCCCGTCGAGGAAGCCGGAGTTTACCATCACGCCCTCCTTGGCGTCGAAGCTCTCTGTGCTCACATTGCAGCCCTTGATGAGCGGGATAATCTCCAGCCCGAAATGCTTTGCAAAAGCGTAGTCGCGGCTATCGTGCGCGGGCACCGCCATGATAGCGCCGGTGCCGTATCCGGCAAGCACGTACTCGCTCACCCAGATGGGTATTTGCCTGCCGGTAAACGGATTTTCGGCGTACAGGCCGGTAAATTTTCCGCTAACATTCTTCACCTCGCTTTGCCGCTCGCGCTCCGAGCGGTTTTTTGCCCAGCTTACGTATGCTGCAACTTCCGGCTCCGGCGCAATTTGGGAGAAGACAGGGTGCTCGGGGCATACCACCATAAACGTTGCCCCAAAAATGGTGTCGGGGCGCGTAGTAAAGATTTCGAGAGAAGTGTTGGGCGAGAGGTGCAGCACCTTAAACCTTACGTTTGCGCCCGTTGATCGGCCTATCCAGTTGCGCTGCGTTTCTTTGAGGCTGTCGCTCCAGTCAATGCGGTTAAGCCCGTCGAGCAGCCTGTCGGCGTAGGCAGTAATGCGCAGGTACCACTGCCGCATCAGCTTGCGCTCCACCGGATGGCCGCCGCGCACCGACAGCCCGTTGGCCACCTCGTCGTTGGCCAGCACCGTACCCAGCGCTGCGCACCAGTTTACCATGCCATCCTTTTGGTAGGCGAGGCGGTACTCCATTAGCGTCTGGTGGCGGGCGTACGCGCTCATGGCGCCCCACTCGGCAGCGGTAAACTTCAGGTCAGGGTTGCCGCAGGCTGCGCAGACGTTGAGGTTTCCGTTTTTTTCAAATGCCGCAACCAGCGCCGCAACAGGCTTTGCTTTTTGCGCGGCAGTATCGTAGTAGTGGCTGTAGAGGTCGATAAACGTTTTTTGTGTCCACCTGTAGTATTCAGGGTTGCAGGTTTTTACCTCCCTGTCCCAGTCAAACGAGAAGCCAATTTTGTCCAGCTGCTCGCGGTAGCGCGCAATGTTAGCGTCGGTAGTAACGCGCGGGTGCTGTCCTGTTTGTATTGCGTACTGCTCGGCAGGCAGCCCAAAAGCGTCGTAGCCCATGGGGTGCAGCACGTTGAAGCCGCGCAGCCGCTTGTACCGGCTGTAAATATCGGAGGCAATGTAGCCCAGCGGGTGCCCCACGTGCAGCCCTGCGCCCGAAGGGTAGGGGAACATGTCGAGCACGTAGTACTTGGGCTTGCGCGAGCTTTCAGCGACCTTGTAGGTCTTGTTTTGCCGCCAGTACAGCTGCCATTTTTTTTCGATTTCGGAAAAGTTGTACTCCATATAATGAAATTCGTATAAAAATTTTTATGCGAAGATAGTAAAAAGGCTGTGTTTACCGAAAAACGAATAAATCCAAACCTCAAAAACCTTATTTTTACAAGGCTACCTTAATAGCGCCAAGCATAACAACAAGCTCAAAAACCTTATTGACCTTATTTTTGTAGCCATAAACCTTTCTGTCAATAAGGTCAATAAGGTTGAATGTGTGTGTGCTACCATGTTTTTTTTCTCTCTACTACTAAGGTTGCCCTTAAAGACAAATAAGGTTTTTTACATGCACACCTATTCTTCAAAAACCTTATTTTTACAAGGCTACCTTAGTAGCAATGAATTAATACGTATATCAACAACCTCATTACCTCATTAAAAGGTTTCCAGCTACCCCACATTCTATCTGTCGATTGGCTTGCGCCGTCAGGAATTCAAAATTCAAAATTCAGAATTCAAAATTTCCTTCACCGTTCGGTAAATGCCGTCGGCGTCGAAGCCGCACTCGGCTTGCAGCTGCGCCATGGCGCCGTGCTCCACAAACCTGTCGGGGATGCCAAGCCTCGTAACCTGTACCTTGTAGCCGTTTGCGGTAAAAAATTCGGCAACGGCGCTCCCCATGCCTCCCACAACGGCGCCATCCTCTACGGTGATGACGCGGGTAAAGAGCTTGGCCACCTCGTGCAGCGTTTCCTCGTCAACAGGCTTGGCAAAGCGCATATCGTAGTGCATGACCGATACGCCCTCCTGCTCGAGCCTGCCTGCGGCCTGCGCCGCAAAGTTGCCGGCGTGGCCAAGGCTTAGCACGGCAATGTGGCTGCCATTCCGGACGAGCCGCGCTTTCCCCACGGGTATCTCCTCAAAAGGCCTGCGCCAGCGCTCCGTAACGCCGCTCCCGCGAGGGTAGCGTATGGCAAACGTGCGCTGCTGCGGCAGCTGCGCCGTGTACATCATGTTGCGCAGCTCCACCTCGTTCATCGGGGCGGCCACCACCATGTTGGGTATGCAGCGTAAGAAGGCAACATCGTAGGCGCCGTGGTGGGTAGCGCCATCCTCGCCTACAAGCCCGCTGCGGTCGAGGCAAAATACAACGTGCAGGTTTTGCAGCGCCGCGTCGTGAATGATAGAGTCGTAGCCGCGCTGCATGAAGCTGGAGTAAATGTTGCAAAACGGAATTTTGCCGGCGGCGGCCAGCCCGGCGGAGAACGTTACGGCATGTTGCTCGGCAATGCCTACATCGAAAGCGCGGCTGGGCATTTTCTCCATCATGATGTTGAGCGACGAGCCGGTAGGCATGGCGGGGGTTATGCCGATAATTTTTTCATTTTTTTCGGCAAGCTCTACGATTGTTTCGCCAAAAACGTGCTGGTAGAGCGGCGGCTGCCCGCTTCTGCGCGTACAGAGGCGCTCGCCCGTGTTGCGGTCAAACGTGCCGGGCGCATGCCACAGCGTTTGGTTTTCTTCGGCAGGCTTGTACCCCTTTCCCTTCACCGTGATGACGTGCAGCAGCTTGGGGCCGGGTATGTTTTTCAGCATTTCCAGCGTGCTCACCAGCTTGTTCACGTCGTGCCCGTCTATCGGGCCAAAGTAGCGGAAGTTGAGCGCCTCAAACAGGTTGCCCCGCCTGAGAATGGAGGATTTGACGGCAATCATTGTTTTTTGCAGAAAGAGGCGAATACCTTTCAGCCGCTCCGTTCGGTTCCAGACTTCGTTTTTCACCCTATTGTAAACCTGCGAGGTGGTTATCTTTATGAGGTATTCGCTGAGCGCCCCTACGCTGGGGTCTATAGCCATGTTGTTGTCGTTGAGGATAACGAGCAGGTTTGACTTTTCGATGCCGGCGTTGTTCAGCCCTTCAAAAGCAAGCCCTCCGGTCATGGAGCCGTCGCCGATGATGGCCACCACGTGGCGCTGCTCGCCCTGCATTTTGGCGGCAACCGCCATGCCCAGCGCTGCCGAAATTGAGGTCGAGGAGTGGCCTGTGCCAAAGGCGTCGTACTCGCTCTCCGCCATTTTTGGGAATCCGCTAATGCCGTGGTAGCAGCGGTTGTTGGCAAAGAGCTTGCGCCGCCCCGTCAGGATTTTGTGCGCGTATGCCTGATGCCCGACGTCCCACACCAGCTTGTCGTAGGGTGTGTTGTAAACGTAGTGGAGGGCTACCGTGAGCTCCACCACGCCAAGGCTCGCGCCAAAGTGTCCGGGATTTTCCGACACCTTGTCGATAATAAAATCGCGTACCTCACGACACACCTCCGGCAGTGCTTGCCTGCCTAACCGCTTCAAATCTGTCGGGAACCCTACTGTTTCCAGCAATGGGTACTTACCTTGGGGCATACTTGTAAAATTTAACATATCTGAAGGACAAAGATAGCAAACTTTGCGGTTTTACTCGCTACTTTTGCGAGTAAAAAGGTTATTTCTTTTTTTGAGGCGCCATGGCAGGGCAACCGCACGAAATTTAAAGGTTAGGTTTGTGAGCATTTGTAAGCGCTTGCGCCGTCCCGCAGGGACGGGGAGAGGTGAGGGAACGCAACATTTCTACCAACATTCCGTCTCCACGGGGCGGGAAAAAATTATAGCACCTCAAAAAAAGAAATAACCCCTAAAAAATTTAATTTATTTGCAAAGTTATGAAGTACGCAATCCGTTTTACTACAATATCGCTACTGCTGATTTCTGCATCCTGCATTGCGCCTAAAAAATTTCAGGATTTGCAGGCTCAAAAAGCAATTTGCGATGACAAAAACGCGCAGCTGGAGTCGGAAAACGAGGGCTTGAGAGAAAAAAACCGAAAGCAAAAAGAACTTGAGGGAAAACAGAATAGCTACATATTCGACCTGCAGGATACGATAGAGCTGCTGAGGGCAGACCAGCGCCTGCTGAACAACCGCTACGCCGACTTGCTCAAAACGCAGGAGGCCCTCCAGACGGGCAGCCGGCAGGAAATTCGCAAGCTGCTTGAGCAAATTCAGCAAAATCAGGAGGCGCTACAGCAAAAGGAAAACCAGCTGTTCGACGCTGAGCAAACGCTCAACGAGCGCACCCTGTCCATGCAGCAGCTCGAGGCGGAGCTCAACGAGCGCGGGCTATCCATCCAAAAGCTGGAGGATGATTTGGGCGAGCGCAACCGGAAGCTGATAGCCCTGCAGCAAGCCCTCTTCCAAAAAGATTCGGTTGCGCAGGCGCTGCGCAAAAAGGTGGCCGACGCGCTGCTGGGCTTTGAAGGAAAAGGGCTGACCGTAGCCATGCGCGACGGAAAAGTATACGTTTCGCTCGACGAAAAGCTGGTATTTGCGTCGGGCAGCTCCACCGTCGACACGCGCGGCGTTGAGGCTATCAGCAGCTTGGCAAAGGTGCTGGAGCAAAATCCCGACATCAACGTAACCATCGAAGGGCACACCGACGATGTTCCGTACAAGGGTACAGGCCAGCTGCAGGACAACTGGGATTTGAGCGTGAAGCGCGCCACATCGGTAGTGCGCATTATGCTCAGAAATCGGGGCATAGAGCAGTCGCGGGTAACGGCGGCAGGCAGGGCAGAGTTTATGCCCCTGCAAACCGGCAAAACGCCCGAAGCGCGGCAGGCAAACCGGCGCATTGAGGTTATCCTTGCCCCCAAGCTCGACGAAGTATTTAAGCTGCTGGAAAATTGATTTCATAATTCATAATTCATAATTCATAATTCAAATGTTATCGTCAATTGTATGGAATGTTGACCCCGAGATTTTTTCCATTGGGCCGATTCATGTGCGCTACTACGGGGTGCTGTTTGCGCTGTCGTTTGTGTGCAGCTACTTCATTTTTGTGCGCTTTTTCAAGCGCGATAAGCTGCCGCTGCCGCTGCTCGACACGCTTACCATGTGGGCGGTAGTCTCCACCATTGTTGGCTTGCGCCTTGGCCACTGCCTGTTTTACGACCCGGGCTACTACTTTTCGCATCCGCTCGAAATCCTCAAAATTTGGGAAGGCGGCCTGGCAAGCCACGGCGCGGCTATTGGCGTTCCGCTGGGGCTGTACTTTTTTTGCCGCAAGTACAAGATGAACTACCTTTGGCTGCTCGACAGAATAGTGATTGTGGTAGCGCTCACCGGCTTTTTCATCCGCATGGGCAACCTGATGAACTCCGAGATATACGGTATCCAAACCTCGCTGCCGTGGGGCTTTATTTTTGAGCGCCGCCACGAGGTTGTACCCAAGCATCCCACGCAAATATACGAGGCGCTGGCTTACCTGCTGATATTTTGCATCCTCCTGTACGCTTACGCAAAAAAAACCAAGCTGCTCAACCGCAAAGGCTTTTTGTTCGGAGCGTTTCTTGTGCTGGTGTTCACTTTCCGCTTTTGCGTGGAGTTCATCAAAGAGCGTCAGGTTGACTTTGAGAAAGGTATGCCGCTCGATATGGGGCAGCTGCTCAGCATCCCCTTTGTGCTGCTGGGCGTATTCATGCTGATATACAGCTGGAAAAAGAAGAAATTTTGAATTCTGAATTTTGAATTATCCTGACGGCGCAAGCCAATTCAAAATTTGAAATTTGAAATGCACACATGTGGAAGCAACTGCTTGCAAACCTGCTGATATTTGCGTAATTTTGTGGGCGCAAAATCCAAAAAAAAATTATAAGGCAGTGAAAATAAAGGAAGGGGCAAGGCAACGCTTCTCCGTGGCAGAAGTAAAACCGGTTTCAAAGCCGTCGGAGGGCTTCCATGCGTACAAAGAGTTTAGCAACGGCGGGCGTATAGAGATGATGGACGGCTATACCAGGAAGTCAGACCACAAGGATTTGATAGCCATTGCGCAAGACTTGGCAAAGCAGGGAAAAATCGTACAGATAACGACCAACTCTCACTTTAAAAGCGAAGCGTACAAGCGAGTGTTCGGAGCGTTAGTTGGCACTGCCTACGAAAACAAATGTCCCGACCTGATTATAGACGGCGTGTTTTACGAGTATGAAAGTTATTGTCCGCCGTTTAAAAGGGTGAAGATTTCCAATATGATTTCCAAAGGATTGAAGCAATCATCACGAATTATCATAAATAATAATAAAGGGGCAAGTCATCGCCGCATACGTAGAAATATTTTCAATAGAACTGTAGTAGAAAAACAAAACATTGATGAGGTGTGGGCATATGAAAAGGGGAAAACTTATTTGCTGTACAAAAAACAATAGGGAGCAAACACTCCCTACTGCTGGTGGCCGAGCCGTAGCACTGCCTAATTTTATTGCAAATGTAGAAATTATTTTCGGAACTACAAAAAGTTATTTTCTTTTATCTTCCTTTTTGCTGAATATTGAGTATTTTTGTGGCCTAAATTAAAGGTGAAAAGTTTTAGAGATAAAAAAATTATGGAAGCAATAGCAGGAATAGAGTACACAAAAGATGTTACCGGTAAAAAACGTTATGTACAAATTGACTTGGATATGTACGGTGAAAATCAATTGATTGAGGACTTTTTAGATGGATTGGAAGCCATGAAATTGAAAGGAGAGCCTACCATACCGTTACGTGAGTTTATAAATGAACAAAACAAAAAACGTGGATTAAATGTATAATGAAATCTAATATTCTTTGTTTTTTTGCAGCGCTGCTTGCCTGCTCGTGCGTAGAGCGCGTTACTATTGATACGAATAGCCAAAACCCAAAGCTGATAGTGGTGGCTATGCTTACCACCGACACTATGCAGCAGGTGGTAACGATCACCAAATCGACCAACTTTTTTGGCGGGGATACCTGCCCGTCCGTACCCGACGCCAAGGTGTGGATAAACGATGAGCAGCTTACCCTGCTTGACGCCGGAAAAGGCGCTTACGCTACCCGAGACGATTTTTTTCTGGTGCCCGGCAACACCTACCGGCTGCGCGTACTCTACGACATGAACGGCGACGGCGCGGACGAGGAGTTCTGGGCAGAGGATGTTGTGCCCCACGCCATATCGCTGCTGGATATACCGGGCATAGCGGGTATAGTGGTTACCCCCATTAACATGGATGGCGACACTTCCAAATATGCGCCCCCCTTTATTGTTTCTGCTTTCGTTTGGCGCGAAAATATTAACGACAGCTATGGTCGCGTCACCCAGCGCTACCATGGCAAGCAGCGGTCGGAAAATTTAGCGCAGTACTCCATGGGCGACCTCTCATCCCTCTCCTCCAACCCTGTTGCTGTACCGGGAATTTGTACAATTACCCGTGGCGGCTTTTTTCTGGAAGATCAGACCGATACCGTTTTTTACTGCCCTTTTGATACCGTAACGCTCAGGGTGAACAGCGTAACCGCAGCAATGGCGCGTTACGTCTCGTCGGCGCGACAGGAGAGCAACGGCAGCGCCAACCCCATGTTTGGCGGAGCGCCGGCCAACGTTGAGTCCAACATCAACGGCGCTAACGTAATGGGGTGCTTTGGGCTTTCTGCCGGCGGACGGGCAGCCAGCTTTGTATTGCCAATGAATACCAAAACGCTGGACGGCGATAACGTATGGTTTAACATGCGCGATACTACCCTGCAAATTACCATACGGAACGAGGGCGTTGCTACCTACGCTACCGGCCCGCTAAAAGGACAGGAGTACTTTAGGATGGAAAGCGTTGACGCCCATATCAAAGGATTTTGGGCGGACAAGGATGCGGACAAGAATGGCTTCCCTGCAATATTCGAAATGAAAAGCTACAACGAATTTTGGGACGTTGCCGGTAACGAAAAGTGGATGCGCGGGAGCAGAGCGCGCTAATCCTAATCGGGATACGCCCTGAACACCAGCACGCTGCCCTCCGAAAAATGTACGGAAAACGAATTTCCCAGCGACGCGTTCAGCGTACCCATCCACCACGAGGGCAAGGAGCGGTCGGTAATCGGGTATTTCAGCCCTTTGGTGGTGATTTTGGTGCGCGGCGACAGGCAAAATATAGATACCTGCTGCCCGACAAAGCTCTCGAAAGTTGAGCTGCTACCGGCTACGCTCAGTACGCCATGATTTGTTAGCATTTGCACATCCACTTCTCCGGCGTAGCTGGCCATGAGCGAAATGTTGCCCAACGTATGGTCTTCCCTTTTGCCGGTTGCCCCCAGAATGGTAATTTTGTTGTAGCCTTTGAGCTTGCAAAAATTTATGGATTTTGTAAGGTCATTGCTCTCCTGCTCGGCCTCGTAGTGCAGCCGGTCGGCAAAGCGCTCTTTCAGCTCCGGCGAGATGCTGTCCAAATCGCCTACAATGTGGGTAGGCTCCATGCCGAATTGCAGCAGCGCCGCCACCGCGCCGTCGCAGCAGACAATGGCGGTTGCGCTTCGCAAAAGCCGCAAGGCAGCGCTGTGCACGGGAAACTCCCCATGCGCCAGCGCTACCGTATAAAAAGGTTGTATGAGATTTAAAAATTTAGGCATCAAAACTCCAATGCTGTTTTTGGGGCTTTAAAGGCTTTTTTGGGGAAGAAATTAAATCAAGCATGTTACAATCAATTTTTGGTTTTTACCTCAATAATTGTATCAAAACCGCTCGGCATGTCGGCCAGCTTGAATGTTGCATTACCCATTTTTTTGTTTTGCTTCCACGAGAGCTTTGAGGTTGCGTTTGGATTTAGCCATTTTGCCGACAGAACGTCGGCGGGAAATTGTAGCGTTAGCTCCTCGCTTTCCTTGTTCAGAATGTGGATGTAGTGCGTGTTGCCCTTTCGGGTGGTTGCTCCCCACGTCTGCGGCTTGACAACACCGGCTGCTGTGCCGTATATGGTTTCTCCGTAAACCGACATCCACTGCCCCATTTCTTTCAGGCGGGCAATGCAGATATCCTCCACCTCGCCCGTAGGCATAGGCCCAATATTCAGCAGGAGATTTGCTCCATACCCGGCGGACTTCACCAGCAGGTGTATCAGCTGTCGGGTTGACTTGAAGTCGTTGTCGCGGAGGTGGTATCCCCACGAGCGGTTTATGGTTTCGCAGGTTTCGAGCGGCAGAACTCCGGCAACGCTTTGATTTGCGCTAAACCCGCCCCCTGTATTTTCGCCGGGCAAATCTTTCTCAAAAGCTTGGTAGTCCTCGCCGGGCAGGGCCGGGAGATGGTGGTTGTTGGCAATCATGCAGGCGGGTTGCAGAGTGTGAATTAAGCCGTATATCTCGTCAAAGCGCCAGTTCACGGCGGACATTTCGTGCGTTACTTTTTGATTTTCCTCCGGCAGCTGGTCCCACTCTCCGTCAAACCATATTCCCGCAATTTCGCCGTAGTTGGCGAGCAGCTCCGTTAGCTGCGCCTTCATGAAAGCAATGTAGGAGTTCCAGTCCTTTTGCTCGGTGTGGCCTATGCCTTTTCCTGTGCGGCCTGTAGTGTGGCTGTAATCGTCTCGCGACCAGTCCAGCAGGGAGTAGTAGAGCGCCAGCTTTATTCCCTCCTTGTGGCACTCGTCGGCCAGCTGCCGGATGAGGTCTTTGCCGTAGGGCGTGCGCATAATGTTCCAGTCGGACTGCTTGGTGTCCCAGTTGCTAAATCCGTCGTGGTGGCGCGAGGTGAAGGTGATGTACTTCATGCCGGCTTCTTTGGCAATGCCCACCAGCTTTTTTGCGTCAAACAGCTGAGGGCTGAAAATGTGCTGCAACTTTTTGTAATCGTGCACGGCTATTGATTTATTGTGCATAACCCACTCGCCATCGCACAAGACGCTGTACGGACCAAAGTGGACAAATAAACCGAAACGTGCCTCCTCAAACCATTGGTGGTCGGGATTTTTGGCTTGTGCGCTTGCACTTACATACAGCAGGCAAATGATGAATAGCGTTGATAATTTTTTCATGTTGTGATTGTGATTAATTATTAATTATTAATTATTAATTATTAATTATTAATTATTAATTGTTAATTGTTAATTGTTTTCAGCTTCTTTGCCTGACCGCTTCAAACAGCGCCACCGCTGCCGCCGCGCTCACGTTGAGCGAGGCAATGCTGCCGCGCAGCGGAATACGCACCAGCTCGTCTGCTGTACGCAGAATGTCGGGCGATACGCCGGCCTCTTCCGACCCCATTACGATGGCGGTTGGCCGGGCAAGGTTGAGCGAGTACAGGCTCTTGTCGGCTTTTTCGGTAGCTGCCACCACCTGCACTCCGCTGCTGTGCAGGTAGGCTACTGCGCTGCGAAGGCTGGGTACGCGGCATACCGGCACTATGTTGAGCGCACCCGCCGACGTCTTGAGCGCGTCGCCGTTGATTTGCGCAGCGCCCTTGGCCGGAATTGCTATGGCGTGCACCCCTGCGCACTCTGCCGAGCGCGCAATAGCGCCGAAATTTCGCACATCGGTTACGCCGTCGAGCAGCAGCACCAGCGGCGTTTCTCCGCGCTCTACAACGCTTATTACTACCTCCTCAAAATCTGCGTACGCTATGAGCGAAGCAAACGCCACCACTCCCTGATGATTTTTTTGCGTAAGCGCGTTAAGCTTTTCAGCCGGCACGCGCTGCACCGGTACATGCCGCTCTTCGAGCAGCGCAACCAGCTGCTGCGTCAGCTCGCCCTCCATGCTTCTTCTCAGCATTACCTTGTCTATTTCGCGGCCGTTTTGCAGAGCCTCCATCACCGGACGTATGCCAAATAGCAGATTCTCGGGCGACGCTTTTCGTTGCTTATAAATCATTCAAATTTTAAAAGTTATGTAATACAAAATTCAGAAACTACAATACAAAAATATAACAAATCTTTCAGAGCAGCAAAAATATTTCGTCACATCGCCAAGATGTGCTGCCCTTTTCATAAATATTCTCGCTGTAGAGTTGCAAGTCTAAAGATTTATACGTTACTTTGCAGCTCAATTCACGCCATAAAAACTTTAAACTTTAAGCGCTGTATTCTCCGAATGTCGAACTCCTATACCCATACTTTATGCTGCTGCGCGCAAAATAGCCGGACTACTCCAAGCCATTCGCCGGCGCATACGCAGCTTGGCATTTTACGTGGGCGCGCACACACACACACACACACACACACACAGTGCTCAGCGAGTTACGTTGTGCGGCTTTGTGTGCAACGTGTAAAATTTCCGATTTTTGCAATATTTCCCAACTTTTTTATTCTGATGAGCAGCCAAATAGTACTATGGCTGCTCATTTTTTTATCCCCACCGGCATAGCGTATCCTTACAACCGTAATCTATGAAGAAGCAAAAAGCAAACGGCAAACCGACAGATAAGCGAACAGCCAAAAACAAAAAGGCAGACCGGCGAACAGCCAAAAGCAACGAGCAAGCGCAGCTGGAGCAGCTGGAGCGCGAGCGCCTGCTTCAAAAGCAGCAGCACCGAGCAATTTCTATCAGCATTGTGGCGCTGCTGGCTTCCGTTGCCGCGTACGCGGCAACGGCAAAAATTGCGCTGCTGCTTTACCACCCCAGCCTTGAGCAGGCCATTGAAATAGCCAAAAAAACGCTTACCGGAGAAGCTAATCCCGAGCCGGTAGAATCTTTTTTGTACAACATCGGCGTGCTGAGCATACCTCTTTTTATGGTAGGATTTTTCCTGCTCCTTACAAAAACCAAGCTTGCGTCAATCGGGTGGGAGCGCTACTTTAAGCCGCTTTCCGTTGGCTTTGTGCTGCTTGCCGCCGGCCTCCTGTACGCCGGATTGCAGGCTACCAACCCCAACTTTGCGGGGGAGGCCGTAGCGGCAGGCGGCGACGCTGCCAACAGCCGGGATGTAAGCAGCGATACCAACTTCAAGTTTTACTTTGCCGAGTCCATACTGTCCACGCACCTGTGGATTTACCTTGGCCTGTGCGTTCCGCTCATTTTTGGGCTGATGCTGCTTTTTCGCTACTTTCACAAGCATCTTGTCAAGCCGCTGTTCATGCAAATTGTTGGGACGCTGCTCGTGCTTGGCTACGCTGCCGTTTACACGGCGCAGGTGTACCAAATTTTCTCTTTCGACTTTCCGTACACGTGGGAAAACAAGTACGACTTCAACACAATTTACTATCCCATCACGCAGGTTTACGCCGGCAGCCCGATGCTGGTAGATGGATTTGCCGCCAACTACGGCCTGTACGCGCACTTTTTGGCTCCTGTATTCCGGCTGATTGGCTTAGACGTTGGCAACGCCACCGCCGTGATGGCAGCGCTGATTGCTGTAGCGCTTGCCCTCACGCTGGCTGCCATGCTGCGCACAATAAAATCCAAGCTACTTGTGGCGCTGGGGTTTTCGACCATTTTATTTTTATGCCTGCTGCTGAGCCGCGCGGTTACGCCTTTCGATGCCTACTTTGCCCTGTTCCCCGTCAGGCAGCTGCTGCCCGCCGCTACGCTTTGCATGGCCGCCTTTTACCTCAAAAACAGGGGTAAAATCCTCTACTTTGCCGCTCCCGTTCTGCTGGGCTTCGGTATCCTGTGGAACCCCGAGTTTGGCATCGTTTGCTTCCTCTCGTGGGTGGCCATGCTGTGCTACGCCGAATTTTCTGCCGCCAAGTGGAAGTCCATAGCGGTGGCCTGCGGCAGGCACATTGCGCTGTCAATCGGCATTGCTGCTGCATGCATTGCTGCTTTTTCGCTGCTCATTTACTTACGGTACGGTGCATGGCCGCAGCTGCCGGAGCTGTTCAACTCCATGATATACTTTGGCAGCTTGGGTGGAGGCATGCTGCCTATGACCTTGCGGCATCCCTGGAATTTTGTCATGCTGGTTTACCTGGTCGGCTTGATTTATGCCGTACAGGCGCTTTTCAACAAAGCTACCCTCAACGCCAAGTCTGCGTTTATTCTCCTGCTGTCCGTCATGGGTATCGGCCTGTTTACCTACTTTCAGGGCAGGAGCCACAACTGGAATCTATTAGCCATATCGGGCAACGCCATTATTCTTTTGGCAATCTTTGCCGACACCATGCTCGAAAAAGTCAAAGCCGGTAGCATGAAGCAGCGCCGCTTGCTGCCGGCTTACTTAGCCGTTATAGCCATCGTTGCCGTGCTTGGCTTTTCCTGCATTGACCTTTTTCGCCATCAAGACAAGTGGAAGTCGCTCTACGAGCAAAAGGCCGAAAAGAAAGCCAACATCGAGGAGCAGCGGCAGGTAGAGAGCAACATTGCTTTCATTGCAAAAATTTTGCCGGAGACCACCGAAAAAATCTACATCCACACCAGCAACAAGTACCAGGCGCTGTACTTTGATGCAACTAAGAAGCGCTCGGCGTTCAACCCGTCTATCCTTGACATATTTACCATAGAAAATTGTACGCGGCTGCAGAACAAAGTGATCCTGGATTCTTCGGACGTGTTCGTTGAGCCGACAAAGTTTTACTACTCCTACGTGCAGGGCATCAACGCCGCCATGTGCGCCACCTACAGCGTAGATACCGCCAACGGCCAGATGGCCTACATGAAAAAGCGCCGCTACCGTACGCCGGAGCAGCCCGTGCTGGACAGCAGCCAAAGCCCGCAGGTGCTGGTTTACGAAAAATTTGGCGACGACACCGCCTCGCTCAACCGGAGAATCCGCTGCGCCACAGAAGGGAGAGAGCCGCTGGCGTGGGGCGACCAGCTGTCAATAGAGATTGTTTTCTTTGCCGGGCAGCAAGCTTACCAGGCCGGTACGCTTTTTAGCAACTACAACGACAGCGCCGGCGTATGGCTCCTGAACAACGGCGCGCCGGAGCAGTACCTGTTTCAGTGGAGCAAGAACTTGGGCGTTTCCTTTCAGCTGGAGCCGAACAGGTGGCACTACCTCGCGCTGCAGGCCAACAAAAATATGCTCTCCATTTACGTGAACGGGAATTTGCTCAACCACTACATCATTCCCTCCCCGATAGCGTCCACCGATGGCCGCTTCTACATTGCCAACGAGGGGAGGCGAAACCTGCACTTTACGGGAGCCATCAGCGAAATTTTGGTGAAAAAAGGCCTGTCGTCGCCGCAGGAAATTCAGGCGCGGCAAAAGAAAATACGGGACAATGCAACGTAAAGTTCTATTTGCAAATGCAGCAATCCTCGGCAATCAAGAATTAATTTGAACGGCAAACAACAAATAGCGATGAACAAACCTTTAACTTCAATATGTATTCCGAGCTACAACGCAGAGAAATTTATTGGCGATACCATTCGCTCCATATTGGCGCAAACGTATCAGAATTTGGAAATCATTGTGTGCGACGACTGCTCCACAGACAATACCCTGCAGGTGGTAAAATCGTTCACCGACCCGCGCATTGCGGTATATGTGAACGAACACAACCTGGGCTGTACCGAAAACTACAACAAGGCGCTATCTTATGCGCAGGGAACGTACGTCAAGCTGCTTTGTGACGATGATATTATGGCGCCCCAGTGTGTTGAAAAACAAGTAGCGGCATTTGAACAAAACAAAGATAAAAATATAGTAATGGTTACGGGCAACAGGGCTATAGTAAATGAAGCGGGAAAGCTACTTTTTAAAATAATTCATTTCCCACGTTCGGGAATCATAGAAGGTAGAAAAGCGGTACGGAGAAGTATTCGTAGCGGAAGAAATATATTTGGAGAACCCGGATTACCATTGCTGAAAGCTGAAGTGGTAAGAAAAACAGAACCTCTAACCATAAAATACTGCAATGATCTTGAGCTGTGGTGTAAAGTCCTACTACATGGAAACTTATTCGCTATTAATGATATTCTTTTTAGCTTTAGGCTTGTAACTACTTCCGAAACGGTACGGATAGGACGGAAGCAATGGAAATTTTTGAACCAGCTAATTGAAAGCTTAGCTGCCAATCCGGACTATAAGCTTTCTACGCTTGACGTTGCATGGGGTAAATTTATGGCATACATAAAATGCTACATGCGCAATATCTTTACTTTTTTTATTTCAATAAGGAGAGGAGAGGAGAGGAAACAGAAACAGAAGAATATGCAAGCTACTTAACAGAAAAATATTCAGCATACCGAGATTTATGCCTTTTCACCCTGTACTACCCAAAACTTTTAAAGCAATTTGCAAAAAATACGGAAATCGTTGACTTAGGGTGTGGATTAGGGTCATTTTTGCGCTTCTGTAAAAGGAAAAACAGGGTAGCAAAAGGATACGATACAAATTCCTGCATGGTTGCGCAATGTAAAAAGGAATTTTTAAATGTCGAAGAGGCCTCTATTTTAAATATCCCTGATAACAAGCTTACATCATGCTTCTGCGATAATGTTTTAGAGCATTTAACGGAAGACGAAATAAAAACTTTCTTTAACAACCTAAAACCAAAAATGCAACCCAAAGGGCGGTTAGTGCTTGTAACGCCGGGAAAAGTCGGATACAGGAGAGATTATACGCACAAAACTTTTGTTAATGAAGAAATGATAAAGAAAATATGCAATAATTCTAATATTAAGCTGCTAAAATCATTTTATATGCCAATTAGATATAAATTTATTTCAAATTTTTTATACTTAAATATGTCTGTTTTTGTCATCGAATTTTAAAGTTATATACTATCTAAATAATTCTTTATGTTGCTTTCCGCTATAATACCTTGCTACAACGAAGAAGCCGTCATTGCCGAAACCCACCGGCGGCTCACCGAGGTGATGAAAAAGTTACCGCACGAGTATGAGCTGATTTTTGTAAACGACGGCAGCCGCGACTGCACTTTTAATATTTTGTCGGAACTTGCCGCGCAGGATAAAAATTTAAAGCTGCTCAACTTCTCGCGAAATTTTGGGCACCAATGCGCCGTATCTGCCGGCTTGCAGAGCTGCACGGGCGATGCAGCGGTGATTATAGACGCCGATTTGCAAGACCCGCCTGCCGTGATTTTGGAAATGCTGGACATCATGAAAACGGAGCAGGCCAGCGTAGTATATGGCGTACGGAAACACCGCAAAGGCGAAAGCTGGTTTAAGCTGCTTACGGCAAAGCTATTTTACCGATTGCTGAACTACCTTTCGGATGTGAAATTCCCCGTAGATACGGGCGACTTCCGGCTAATGGACAGGAAAGTGATCAACGAATTTAATGCGCTGAAAGAAAAAAACAAGTACATTCGCGGATTGATAAGCTGGATGGGGTTTAAGCAGGCGCCTTGCTACTACGAGCGGGACAAACGCTTTGCGGGAGAAACCAAATACCCCCTGCGGAAAATGCTCAAGTTTGCCATGATAGGGCTGTTTTACTTTTCCAAGAAGCCGCTAAAGCTGTCCACTTCATTAGGCTTTTTCTGCATGTTTTTAGGCCTGGCGTATGTGCTGTGGATGATGATAAGCCATTTCATCTTGGAAAGAGACGCCGTTTTGGGTTGGACATCTACCATTGCCTTAATTGTATTTTTCGGAGGTGTGCAGCTGTTGACTATCGGCGTACTGGGGCAATACATCGGCAATATTTTTGACGAAGCAAAGGGGCGCCCGGAGTATATTGTATCCGAAAAAGTCAACTTCGATTAATCCGCACCTCGCGCAGTACAAAAAAGCAACTTACGCCCTGCACGGCTTAGGGCGTGAGCTGCTCTAACAGTAAAGCTGCTAACATACGGCACTAAATGCGCCGATGAATTTACGATGTGCGCGGATGCGTTACCTTGTACGCCTCTATGCAGGCATATATAAAAACGCCTAAGCAGCAAACCCACATAGCGCCAATGAAATAAATCAGTTCCATAGTTTATTTTTTCGCTTGTTTTTATTTATTTTTTCTACTATCTCCCCATATCAACAAAAAAGCAGTAGCAATAAAAGAAAGAGTTGCCCCTCCGCCAATAGAAAACAATAGCACAGGCGATATATCCTGCCGCATAACGCCCGCGAGCAATATACCACCTATGAGAAGTTTTGCTACATCAAGCAAAAATTTTGCGGCTTCTTTTTTTATGGCGCCAAAGTACAACAATTATCCGAATAGCACAAATTATGGTGTTAAAAAGGGCGGATTTTCTTTGTTTGGAAATTCCATGATTTTCATGTAATTTTGGCTATCCATTTTTTGCAAAAAACCTTTCGCTCAATGGGTATTGCAGCGTATACTTTTTGAGCGAAAATTTTATTTAAGCTAACCCATAAAAAGCAAAGACAGATGAAAGTAGTAATATTGGCGGGAGGATTTGGCACCCGCCTGTCGGAAGAAACGGGCATTAGGCCGAAACCCTTGGTAGAAGTAGGAGGTATGCCCATCCTGTGGCACATTATGAAGCTGTACTCGGCCTACGGCTACAACGATTTTATTGTATGCCTCGGCTACAAGGGCTACCTCATCAAGGAATTTTTTGCCAACTACTTTCTGCACAAATCCGACGTAACCATAGACCTTGCCGCCAACTCCGTAAAGGTGCTCGACTCGCAGGTGGAGCCGTGGAAAATCACCCTGATAGATACGGGCGCCGAAACTATGACCGGCGGCCGCATTAAGCGCATACAGCCGCAGGTAGGCAGCGAGCCGTTTATGCTCACCTACGGCGACGGCGTGAGCAACGTCAACATCCGCCGGCTGCTGAGCTACCACCGCAAGCACAAAAAGTACTGCACCGTAACGGCCGTGCAGCCCAGCGGAAAATTCGGGGCGCTCAACATCAGCAAGTACGGCATTGTTGACTCGTTTCGGGAAAAGCCAAAGGGCGACGGAACGTGGATTAACGGGGGATTTTTTGTGTGCGAGCCGCAGGTGTTCGATTACATCAAGGACAGCCAAACGTTCTGGGAGCTCGACCCAATGGAAAATTTGGCAAAGCAAAACCAAATGGCGGCGTACCTCCACAAAGATTTCTGGCGGCCAATGGATACGCTGAGGGATAAATCGGATTTGGAAACTATTTGGAATACCGGCAAAGCGCCGTGGAAAGTATGGTAGATTTTGGCATAGTAGATTTTGGCATATACACCGGCAGGCGCGTGCTGATTACCGGCCACACAGGGTTTAAAGGGTCGTGGCTGGCAGCGTGGCTGCACAGCTTGGGAGCAAGGGTCACGGGCTACGCCTTAGACCCGTACAGCGAAAAAGATAACTTTGCGCTGAGCGGCATCGGCGCAAAAATTGAAAATGACATACGCGCCGACGTAAGGGATAGAAAAGCGCTGCACGAGGCGTTTGCAAGGCACCGGCCCGAAATCGTATTCCACCTGGCGGCGCAGCCCTTGGTGCGGCTGTCGTACGAGCGTCCGGTGGAAACCTACGAGGTCAACGTAATGGGCACAGTAAACGTGCTGGAGGAGCTGAGGCAATGCCCCTCGGCCAAGGTTGCCGTAATGGTAACATCCGACAAGTGCTACGAAAACCGCGAGCGCTGGTGGGGCTACCGCGAAGAAGACGCCCTGGGCGGCTACGACCCCTACTCCTCGTCGAAAGGCGCAGCGGAGATTGCCATTGGCGCGTGGCGGCAGTCGTTTATGAACCCGCAGCGCTACGGGCAGCACGGCAAGGCCGTAGCCTCGGCGCGCGCAGGGAACGTGATAGGCGGCGGCGACTGGGCGCTCGACCGCATAATCCCCGACTGCATTCGCGCCGTAGAATCCGGCCGCCCGATAGAAATCCGCTCGCCGCAGTCCGTCCGCCCGTGGCAGCACGTGCTGGAGCCGCTCAGCGGCTACCTGACGCTGGGCGCCAAGCTGTGGGGCAACCCCGCAAAGTACGCCGAGGCGTGGAACTTTGGCCCCGCAGCAGACTCGGCGATGCCGGTGTGGGACGTTGCCCAAATGCTTGTAGAGGAATACGGGCAGGGCAAGCTGAAAGATATTTCGGACGTGGACATTGATATTTTTAAAGACTCCCCGCACGAAGCCAAGCTGCTGGCATTAGACACTGCCAAAGCCCGCTACGAGCTGGGCTGGACACCCAAGTGGAATATTCGCACCGCCATTGCAAAAACGGTTGAGTGGTACAAGCGCTACCAAAAAGAAGATGTACACCGGCTTTGCCTGAAGCAAATAGCCGACTACACAGGTAGATTATAGCCTTCCCACAAAAAACAAATTTAAGCTATTTGATTTGCATTATGAATAAAATGATAAGTAAAAAATATCCGGACTTCGTAATTTACGAAACAGACGATAAGGTTGCAAAAGTATCGGTGCGGCTCGAAGAAGAACCCGTTTGGCTGGCGCAGGCGCATTTAGTTGAGCTGTTTCAATCAAGCAAAGCAAATATCAGCGAACATATCAAGCATATATTTGAGGAGGGTGAATTGAATGAAAATTCAGTTGTTCGGAAATTCCGAACAACTGCTTCTGACGGTAAAAATTATGAAATCGCCCACTATAACCTTGATATGATTATTGCGCTCGGCTACCGTATCAACTCCAAAGTTGCCACAAAGTTTCGCCAATGGGCAACGGAGCGCCTCAAAGAGTACATTGTGAAAGGCTTCACGCTCGACGACGAGCGGCTGAAAAGTGGCGGCGGGCGCTATTTCCGCGAGCTTTTGCAGCGTATTCGCGATATTCGCTCTTCCGAAAGAAATCTTTGGCAGCAGGTTACCGATATTTACGCTACAAGCATTGACTATGACCCGCGCAGCGCCATAACAACCGATTTTTTTGCAGCAGTCCAAAACAAGATGCACTACGCCGTTCACCGGCAAACTGCCGCCGAGGTGGTTTACAACCGCGTTGACAGCGAAAAGGCTATGCTTGGAATGACCAACTTCAAAGGCGATTACATTACAAAAGACGATGTGCGCATTGCCAAAAATTACCTTTCTGAAGTTGAGCTGCAAAAGCTCAACTTGCTGACGGAAGGTTTTTTAGGCTACGCCGAATTGCAGGCGTTGGAGCAAAAGCCAATGGCGATGAACGATTGGAAAAGCTTTTTAGACCGGCAGCTTCGCATGTTGAACAAAGATATTTTGGCCGACAAAGGCAAAATATCTCACCGGCAGGCGGTAGAAAAAGCCGAAAAGGAATTTGAGGTTTATCGCCAAAGAGAAATGCGCCAGCTGGAAAGCGATTTTGACCGCGCCGTAAAGCATTTAACGCAAAATAAAGAAAAAATTATCACATGATTTTTGTAAAAAGTGTGAATATTATGGGTTTCGATGGTCATAGAGCAGATAGGCTATCCCAAAGAAACAAAATTAAAAAAAAATGAACCACACTTATGAAAAACCAAACCAACAATTGCGCTAAAGTCAAGGTGTTGCTGCGCCCTTGCCCCCCAAAATAGTGACGCTGAAGTAGCTTAGCCAAATTATGGATTTGGCAATTTGCCTGTACTCTACTACGGTTGGGCGGCGGCGAGCTTTCGGAAAAATGCGTAGAGCACGTTTCGGTGGAGGGCGTCGACCCCGAAGTTCACGGGCAGGCATTTTTCCATTTTTCCTCTCGAATAGTAATAATATTTAACAAAATTCTTGCCGAAAATCTCGCACAATACGTATTTGCGTATTACCTTTGCATTGTCAAGCTAACCAAATAAAAATCAAGAAAAAAAATGGAAAGAGAAGAGTTAGAAAACGACATCGTCCGGATTAAAAAAGATCTGCGAGTTTATCTCAAAATCTTCCCCATGCTTGAGGTTGGAGAGAAAGAAAAGGACAGAGTTGTCAACCAAATGCTGGATGACATTATTAGCAGAAAGAAAAAAAATTGATAATTTGTAAAACCAGCCCTGCCTCCGAAAAACGAGGGCGGGCAAAAAAACACACAGCTATGGATGTAAAAAAGTTAATGGATGAAATGCACAACGCGCAAAGCGAAAGCGAAGAAGACGCAATTGTGGAAAAAATAAGGCAGGAGTTCGAAAGCCTTTCTCCTGAAGGTAAAGCTGCTGCAAAGGCGACCTTTTCGGTTCTCCTTGACGAAGTGATAGAGCGTGCAAAAGCCACGCTAAAGGAGATGGACTTGGCGATTGAAGTTGCCGAAATTTCAAAATATGTCAGCTTGTCTGCGATTGCCAAGAGCTACTTTGGAAAATCGAAAGAGTGGCTTTACCAGCGGATTAAACATTATAACGTAAACGGAAAGCCCGCAAGGTTTAACGCCGATGAACAGCAAACGTTTTCGCAGGCGCTAAAAGATATAAGCCAAATGGCTTACCAAGCATCGCTCAGGATTTCTTGACCTGCGCGATGGTTAGCTTGACAGCGGCCCCGGTGTTCGGCAGAACATCGGGGTTTTTTTGTGTCCAAGCGCCGCTGCTTTCTATGCTCACTATTTTCCTGACGTTGACGCATCCTCTGCGAAACTTTTGTAATATATTCATAATCAACATTTTATAATTTTTATGATGTTGTTTTGTGTGTAGCATCGAAAAGTTGTGTAATTTTGCGGCATGTAAATTATAAATTTTTATCCCTAAAAAACTGAACCCCATTATGAAAAAACTGACCCAGAATTATTCAAGCAAAAAAATATTCCTGTACGGCGCCGGATATTTAGGAAAAACCCTGTACAAGGCTCTAAAAAGCAGCAAAATGGCAAGCAACATCGCTTGCTTTTTGGACAGGAACGTAGCCACCCGCCAAGTAGAAGGGCTGGAGGTGGTAAACCCTTTTACGGAGCCGGTAGACAAAGCAAATGCCGTGGTGGTAGCTTCTATCTTTAACCGAGATATAGACTTCATTGCCCTCAAAGAGCAGCTTGCAGGTATCGGTTTTGAAGAGGTAATTTCTATTATAGAATTTTACCCCTGCTGCGCCGGTGAGCTTGGCGACTGGTACTGGCTATCGGGCGATAAAGATTACCTGCGCAGCGAGGAAGATATGCAGACGGTTGGCGGCTTGTGGAGCGACGCAAAGAGCCGCAAAATATTTTCTTCCGTCGTAAACGCGAGAATTGCGGACAGCTACGAGCTGCTTCCCGAAAAGTATCCGATAGAAGAGCAGTACTTTTCAAAGGATGTACCGCTACGGCGCTATGAAGCATTTATAGATTGCGGCGCCTACGACGGCGATACGCTTGACGAAATGAAGCGGCACGGCCTGAAGTGCAAGTACTACTACGCATTTGAGCCTGATTTAAGCAACTTTGCCAAGCTGTCGGGCAAGCTCAAAAAGTATGGCCAAAAAGCCGTTTTGTTTCCCTGTGGAGTTTACTCGCAAACAACGCTGCTGCGCTTTGCTGCCGGCGGCGGCGAAGGTAGCGCCATAAAACCTGACGGAGACACCGTTATCCCCTGCGTTGCAATAGACGACGTGCTGGTTAATTTTAACCTAAATAATAAAAATATACGGGGGGGGTAAAACGATGTTAAAAATGGACATAGAAGGCGCTGAGCTGGAAGCGCTGAAAGGCGCCAAAAGTCTGATTACCCAAGCCGATATGGACTTGGCAATTTGCCTGTACCACAAGCCGCGAGATATTTTTGAAATTCCACGGTTAATTAGTACCTTTGGCAGCTATAGCTACTACTTGCGGCTATACGGGCACTACGGAATGGATTTAGTAATGTACGCTATAAAAAATAGCTAATTTGCCTGAGGCAGGTAGGGAGTATTCGAAACGAACATAAATTTATAGTAAACATGAGAGAGCGACGATTTTTCAACACCACCGGCCCCTGCAACCCCGAAGATCACTACATGCTTCCACCCGCTGACAGGTTAGTTGGCGGGCAGCTGCACCGCTACATCAAAGATAAGCTGTACTGGGTGCTCCATGCGCCGCGGCAAACGGGCAAAACCACCTTTCTGAAAAGCTGGATGCGCGAAATCAACGCGAGCGGCGAGGCTGTTGCCTGCTACGTAAGCGTGGAAGATTGCCAGGGCGTAACGGAGCGCGAAGAAACTATGGTCACCATATATCGAGATATTTACGACCACGCTAAATACGCAGGGCTACCCATTCCCGAGCTGGAGTACGATACAACGGAAAGCCTTTTGCGGGCAACGCTGTCCAAATGGGCGGAGCTTGTTGCTCCCCTGCCGCTCATTGTCCTGTTCGACGAGGTAGATGTGCTGGAGGGCGAGGCGCTGATTAACTTCCTGCGGCAGCTACGCGGTGGCTTTGCCAGCCGCGGCGTAGGCATATTTCCAGTATCCATTGCGCTGGTGGGCATGCGCGACCTGAAGGACTACATCACCGCGGCAAAAGGCGGCAAAGCGCCAAATCCGGGTTCGCCGTTTAACGTCAAGGAAGACTCCGCCTCGCTATCCAACTTTCAAAAACATGATATTGTCAACTTGTTTGCGCAGCGCACTAAGGAAATTGGGCAGCAAATCACTCCGGAAGCCATCGACTACGTGTATGACCAATCGAAAGGGCAGCCATGGATAGTAAACTCCCTGTTCAAGCGGGCCACCATGCGGGTTTTGGACGAGGAGAGCGCGGAAACGGTAACGGTAGAGCACGTGAAGCAGGCGCGGCAGCAGATGATAGAGGCTCGCGAAACGCACTTAGACGCGCTGGGCGAGCGCCTCCGCGACCCGGGCATAAAGAACGTGATACAGACCATCATCGTCGGCAGCACCGACCTGTCGATGGGGCGCACCAACCGGGACGTGGAGCTCGCCATGGACTTGGGGCTGATTAGCTGGAGCGCAGAAGCGGGCTTTACCATTGCCAACCCCATCTACGAGGAAATCATGACGCGCTACCTCAACTCGGGCTACCACGACAACCTGCCGCCTCCCTCCACGTGGAAGTGGCAAAATCCCGACGGTACGCTGAACATGGA
>JAISGH010000214.1 GCA_031263185.1 Prevotellaceae bacterium
CAAGGGCTACGCCATTCCCTACTCCGCCGACCACAGAAAAATCGTAAAGTTAGGCGTAGAATTTTCGCAAAAAGAGCGGGGCGTAAAGCGGTGGGTAACGGAATAAAAGCATGGAGCAATGGCATTGCCCTAACGGGACGACGGGGAAGCGCCCCCTCACCGTTGCAATAAAGCCATGCCCAACTCTCAGCTTGAAATTTTTTTCAGCTCTTAACTCAAATATGTTTATAAATAATGCCGCAGGAATAGATAGAATTTCCAAAATGTTTAGTAACATTGCACAGCTATTTTTTCAGTTGATTTTCAGTTGATTTTCAGTTGATTGATTAATAGAAAATAGTTTAAATTTATAAAACAAAGCCTGAATTTGCAAAATCGGGCAGCAGATATACTAGAACTTCTACTTTTTTTGAAATGAATTTTGATTTTTTGTGCACCATTCAGTGGGATAAAATCCCTAACTACCTGTATGCCATATACGGTATTTTTTTGCTTTGCACACTTATCCAGCTGCACTACTACCTTGTGCAGCACCGTAAGGTTGCCTGCTTTAGCCCCCAGGCAGACCAAATGCGCAGCACTCAACAACCTGTATCGGTAGTTATATGCGCAAAAAATGAGCAGCATAACCTTGAAAAAAACTTGCCGCTGTTTTTGAAGCAAGATTACCCACAATTTGAGGTGGTGGTAGTAAACAACTGCTCTACCGACGACAGCGAAATGCTGCTTTACAACCTCAGGCAGCACCACAGCAACCTGCAAATTACCTCCATTGAGGAGGGGCAAAAGTTTATGCATGACAAAAAGTTGGCCATTACCGTTGGCATCAAGGCCGCCCGCTACGAAACCATCGTCTTTACCGAGCCAGATTGCGCTCCGGACAACGATAAGTGGCTTTCCGCCATGCAGCAGGCTTTTGGCGATACGGGCGAGGTGGTGATAAGCTACTGCCGTAGCAAGCGCTGCAAAGGTATTTTCGGAAAAATTATGCGCTGCGACAGCGTATTCTCGGCGCTCTTTTCGCTTCGCGCCGCCATAAAAGGCGTTCCCTACCGCAGCAGCAGCAAAAATATGGGCATAAGCCAGGAGCTCTTTTTTCGCAACAAAGGATTTGCGCATTACAACTCATACCCGCAAAGCGAAGAAACCATTTTTTTGTGCCGCAACGCCAACCGGCACAATACGCGGGTAACGCTTGCGCACGACGCTATTCTTTCATCATCGCAGCAGCTCACCTTTGGCCAATGGTTTCAGCAAAAGTGCACATACGCCTCGCTGCTGGATATGGGCAAGCGCGGCAAAAAGCACATTCACGTAGAAATGGCTTCGCGCGTGCTGTTCTACCTTTGCGCCGCTACGCTCGTCAGCATTGCAGCGCTACAGCAAGAACACTTCCTCCTCGCTGCCGCAGCGCCGCTGTTGCTCTTCCGCTTTACGGCGCAAGTGGCGATATTTATTAAGGCAACCGGAAAGCTGCAAGAGCGCGGACTTGTTATCTGGCTGCTGCTGTATGATATTTTTTCGCCGATGTTTGCTTTTATGGCCAGCATGGCGCAACCCAACCTGCAAAAAATAAAAAAAATCAAGTAAAAAAAACGAGTAAATGCAGAGAGAGGCAGAAAAAGTTGGGCAGCAGCAGATAGAGCAAGCCTGCAGGGGAGATATGAACGCATTCAACACGCTCATAGAAAGGTACTACGAAGGCGTTTTGCACCTCCTCAAGCAGCGTGTCGGGAACATTACCGATGCCGAAGATTTAGCTCAGCAAACATTTGCCAAAGCGTTTGAAAATATAGGCAGCTACTCCAGCAAGTATGCTTTCAGCACGTGGGTGTACAGCATTGCCAACAACTGCTGCATTGATTTTATGCGTAAGCGCAGGACAGGCAGCACCATTTCTATTGACAAGCTGGTAGAGGACAAAGATTTTAGCGCGAAAGACCTCCAGCTCAATCCGGAAGAAAATATGATTGCCGAGCAGGATATAGCAGAAACATCGCTGCTGCTGGACAAGCTCAAGCCGCAATACCGCCATATCATTGAGCTACGCTACCTTAAAGAGTATGCCTACGAAGAAATTGCCGCAGAGCTGAACATCCCTATCGGCACTGTAAAAACGCACTTATTCAGGGCTAAAGAGTTATTAGTGAGAATGGTTGTAGAAGCGCAGAAGAAAAATTAGGTGAGAATGAGGCTTCAAAAAGAGAGAGAGAGAGAGAGAGAGAGAGAGATGGTCAGATGCATGCCTTGATGTAAAATACGCGCGTACATACGCGTATATAGCGAAATTTATTAGCTGCGCAATACGTTGCGTAGCTTTTTTTGTACCCCTGCAATCCCGCTTCGGAGGAAATAATTTATCCTCCGAAGCGGGATTTCTTTTTCGCGGCATTGAGACCTCACCCCCGGCCCCTCTCCAAAGGAGAGGGGAGTCGGGACACGAGGGTAGCTGCGGCGGCGCTGCTCCTGTCCGTATGCTTTAGCATACGGGGGAGGGGGGGTGTCCCTGCGGGACGGTACATAGGGAAACGGTTACAGCTTATTTATTTTGCATCACTAAACAATTAAACAACGAAAAAACATGCAAAACAACAACGTACTAATTTATGCCGCTGCCCTTGCGCTGCTTGCTTTTGCGGCGTGCCGCAGTGAGGTTAAAGAAGATAGCGCTAACGGCGAGATCATCAGCGAGGAGGAGTCCTCGGGAATAGCCATCAGGTTTACCGACAGCGAAGTGTCCAGCGGCATGATGCGCAGCATGGGCGATCTCGACAAGGCCAGCCTCGTCGCCATGACCGTGTATGCGCACTACACCGGTGCGGACAACTTTGCCGACTCACTCGCCACCACCACGCCCAACTTCATGTTTGCGCAGCCTGTCAATAAAATCAATAACGCGTGGACGTACTCACCGCTGAAGTACTGGCCGGCGCAGCACCGGAAAGTCAGCTTCTTTGCCGTAGCGCCCGCTCCTGTGGCGGATAACGGCATTGAACTTGTAACGAGCGGCGGCAGCTACTACACCGGCTATCCATCGTTTACGGTTACCCCGCTGGCCGCGCCCGCGCAGCAGCTGGATATTTGCGTGGCCTCGGCGCAGGACTGCACCGGCACCGCCAACGGCGGTAAGGTACACCTGAATTTCACCCACGCCATGGCAAAGGTGAGGTTCGCGGCAAGGTATGTTTCGGCTAAAAACGAGATCGTCACATTGGAGCAGCTTAAGTTCACCTGCATTTATACAGCCAATACCCTGCGCTTTACCGAAGCGGGATTTAAATGGGATCTACGCCGAATGGCGCAAGCAAAGGCACCTACACCTTATCCGCAGCCGACCATACCCTTGTCGGCACACCCCTGCTAAAGCAAGGTGAGCCGGGTGATACCACGGTTTCGACCGAAGCCGGAACGCTGCTGCTCGTTCCGCAGACCGTATCCGGCGCAGAGCTGGAGATAACGCTTTGCGTGAAATGTGAGACAGAAGTAAGAGAAATAAGTATGCCACCGCTGGCTTGGCAAGCGGGAAAGCTCTACAATTATACTCTGGTAATAGCCGATAACGCCGTGGAGGTGTGGGATTTTGACTACATCGGCGCCGTCCAAACTTTCACTGTGTCTCAAGCCGGCACGTACAGGCTCGAGGCGTGGGGGGCGCAGGGTGGCGTTAGCGGTCAGGTTGCCGCCGGATTTTTCGGCTCGCTGCTCGGGGTGGCGGCTATATCCTGCTTTGCCGAAGCCATTTTATCCAAAAACTCTTTGCAGTAGCTCCGGCCTAAGGGTATTTGCTTCCGGTCGGTGATAATTTTCTCTTTGCTAAACGACTTGATTTTGCCTACGTCAACGATGAACGATTTGTGTACGCGGATAAAGCCGGACGCCGATAAAAGGCTTTCCATTGCTCTGAGGCTCATGCGCGGCGTGTAGGTCTTGTCGGGGGTTACTATTTTGATGTAGTCGTTGTCGGCTTCGATGTACAGAATGGAGTGGAGAGGCAGCCGTATGCGCTGGTAGTTGTACTTGAACGAAACGGTCTTGTCGTCGCCGGCGTGGCGGAGGTCAGGTTTTTGGAGCGCGGTAAAGCGCTCCTCGGCCTTGGCGTACGCCTTGAGGAAGCGCTCAAAGCCAAAAGGCTTGAGCAAGTAGTCAACCACGTCCAGCTCAAAGCCTTCAACGGCGTACTCGCGGTGCGCCGTTGTAAAAATAATCAGGGTATCTTTGTCCAAGTCCTGGGCGATGTTGATACCGGAAATATCCGGCATGCGTATATCCAGAAAAATCAGGTCGGGCTTCATGGAGCGAATATACGAAATCCCGTCCAGCGGGTCGGTGTATGCGCCCAGCAGCCGGATGGAGGGCACCCGGCTGCAGTAGCCGGCCAGCAGCTTCAGCGCCAAAGGCTCGTCGTCAATTGCAATACATTTCATTCCAAGTCTATTTGAAGTTTTACGCGGTAAGCCATGTCCTCGGCTTTAATTTCCAGCGAGTAGCGCCCTGCATAGGCCAGCTCCAGCCGCTTGCGGATATTTTCCAGGCCAACGCCCGTAGAGGCGCTGCTGCTCTTCAGCTTCGAAATAGTTGAGTTGTCGCAGGCGAACCTGAGGCGCCCGCCTTCGAGCGTGGCGGAGATGTGGATAAAGCAGCTCCTGTACGCGCTCACGCCGTACTTGAAGGCATTCTCTACAAACGGAATGAAGGTCAGCGGCATGATGGTGTGGCTGCGAAAATCGCCGTCCACCTGAACTTTCAGCTCCAGCTTCTCCGATGTTCGCAGGTTTTGCAGGCGGAGGTATTCTTCCAGCATCTTGATTTCTTTCTCCATCGGTATGCGGCTGTGGTTGCTTTCGGTGGTTACGAAGCGCAGAAAGTCGGAGAGGGAAAGGATGGCTTCGGGCGCCTTGTCGTCCTTGCTCAGGGCGAGGTAGTAGATGCTGTTCAGGCTGTTGAACAGAAAGTGCGGATGAATTTGCGACTTCAGGAAGGACAGCTCGGCCTGCACCATAGAGCGCTCCAGCTCCTGCAGCCGCTGCTTTTCGACGTACCACTGCGAAACTGCCTTTAGCCCGGTGCTTACGGTGAAAACAACCAGAAAATGGTAGGAGTGGGCGTACACTCCCAAGCGCCTGAAGAGGCTAAACGGGCGGGGAGGCGCAGTAGAGGCACGGTTAATAACGTCTCTACTGCCGTCCGGCGGCAAAAAATCGGGGCGCTGCGGCAGCATTTCCGGCCCGAAGTGGCGTAGGGTGTCGGGGATAAGCAGGTACCTGAAAACCCACGGAATGGTGAAGCAAAAAAGCAGGTAGGCGATGACCGTTACGCATAGAAACAGCGCTATTTTTTTCCCCGAAAGCAGCTTCGGCACAAAAACGTGGACGTTGCAGTAGAAGTAAGCCGCCAAAAACGAGTAGCACGCTACGTAAAGCCACGGGAAGCGTAAGCTGCTAAGCGGCGGCTCCACGCCCTTGAAGTGCGGAAAGGTGAGGTAAACGAAAAGCGTCCACCCCGCGAGGTGAAGAAGTATCAGCAGCGTCTGCTTGGCTTTATCCATAGAGAACTAAAAACTAAAAACTAAGAACTAAAAACTAAGAGCTAAGAACTAAAAGTTAAGAATACAGGATTTTCGATAATGCTCTGTACATTTGACAATGCACAAATATAGCTGAAAATTTTGCATGTACAGAAATAACTACGTATTTTTGCGGTATAAATTCAATAAAGATATGAGAACTGCGAATTATACCGATTTAAGAAACAACCTAAAAAGCTATATTGAGTCCGTAATAGAAAATTCCGATACCGTTATTATCAATCATGGCAAAGCCGGCATTGTACTTATGTCGCTTGACGAATACAATGCGATAAGAGAAACGGAATATATCATGTCTTCTCGCAGGACAATGGATGCCATACGCAAGGGAGAAGAAGATATAAAAACAGGAAACGTTTTTACCCAAAAAGAAGATGAAAGCGTGGTCGATTTTTTGAAAAGAATATCATGTACAGCATAGTATTTACCCAAGAGGCGCAAAAAATTATTCGTATTGGGCTTACAGCGGTAATACAGGTATTGTCAAAAAAATAGCAGCACTTTTGGAAGATATTGCCAAGCATCCTTATTCCGGTATTGGCAAGCCGGAACCGTTAAAATATGATTTGGCAGGCAAATGGTCAAGGCGTATTTGCCATAAAGATACCTCAATTTAGGAGCAACTTCAATTTCCCAAACGACAGAAACACGTCGTTATCGATTTTGTACTTCCGGCACGTTACGCCGTCTATCATTTCTTCGGGTTTTAGTGTAGCATCTATGAAGTGGGTGTAGCCGCTGTCATTTTTCACAAACAAGGCGGCGTGGGTGGGTTGTAATGGGTTGTCTCCCATAAATATTAGGTCGCCCCGTTCCGGTTCGCTTGTTTTAACCGTCCAGCGGGTGAAAAAATCAGCAACAGCCGCGTCCTGAAATGGCAGCGCGTAAGGCGTTCCGGCTACTGCGTACAGGTAGCAGTTTACAATCAGTCCGGAGCAATCAACCCGTATGGATTTTAGCAAATCCTGACCTCCGTAATGGTAAGATGTATTGGCAGCGGCGTATTGTAAGGCGTATTGTAAGGCTGCTTCTGCTATTTCAGGTGGGCGCTCAACAAGCGTATATTCAACATCACTATTTTTATTGTTGCTACACGCAGAAACAATCGAAACAGCACAAATGAAAAGCAAATTTTTCATAGCAAATTAATCTAAGCGAGATAGCGATATTGCTATCGGTGCTGTTGAAAAATAACCTCAAGTGGTTTTCGGTTAAAATTTCTATATTAGAACCTGCCAACATGTACGCTGGAGAGATATTTCCAATATTCTCAATTTTTAAATTCTCAGTAAAACTAACCCCCGCAACGCTCAAATTCAAACGTTGCTTTAAAATAATCATCGGCTGTATTATCCCTACTAAACGTAATTGAGGTGATAAGAGGCAATGATTTATAATTTAAAATCGGTATTGTATCATTGCTAAACGGTTTAAAATTCAGCGCGGTTATGGTATCACAATTGGCGTTGAAAAATTCAGTTGATGTTTTTGAATGATACTCAAACGTTGGGTTTGCCCATGTCCCTATGAGCTTGCTTTTGACATCAGCAAGCGATGATAAGTACTTTTTTCATGGTGTGGTTTTTTTTATGTGGTTAAGCATATTCCATTTCCTGCGCTTTTGCTTTCCGTCGGGCAGGCGTATAGCCTTTCCCCTCGCTGACGTACTCGGCGGCTTCAATGCCCGGAAAATCGCCGTCGGTGATAAATCCTAAGAGCTCATCGGGGTAAAGCGCGGCGAACTTGGCAACCAGCGCCCGCTCCCACGAAATGTACCCGCCGTCGGAGTGGTACACCTCGCTCGGCAGCACCTCAACAACGTGCACCTCCGCAAGCTCGTCGTACTCGTAGCGTACACGGGCGTTGGGAAACTTTTTGGCAAAGCTTTTCAGCTCGCTGGTAATATATTTTTGTGGCTTCATGGCTTTAGTATTTTCTCAAAATGAAAGCAATATCGCTGGATAAAGAAATTGACTGTGAACTTTTGGGGGCGCTAAACTCGGCGTTGCAGTAGTCGGCATCTGTACGAAGCCTTTTTAGCATCGCCATTTTACGCGCTACTTCGCGGGCATGGCTTCTACAGTCGCGCTTTCCTAAGCTTTCGATGTAAAGAATTACCTGCGTTGTCAGGTACTGATGCGAACCCATTTTTGAGCTACCTATGCCGCTTCTCAACGCGGCCTCCGTTCTACTCATAGAGCGTAGCCAAATATGCTTCACCAGCTGGTAGCAACTGTAGTAGGCGCTGTGCGCCACGGCGGGGTACATGCCCCTTTCGTGCAGCAGCTCCGCCGCGGAGCTCAGCACCTCCGACTTGCTTTTGAGGTGGCTCATCTTTTCACAGGTTTTTTTGCTAAGTTAACGTGCTTCTATGGCGTTGGGTGGTATTTAAACGGCGTTTAAATCGCGTTTAAATTAGGCCACAAAGGTAGCAAATTGCTTTTCAGAAAGCAAAAACCTGCATAGAAGCGCCCCTGCTTTAACCAAAATTGGCCGTTTTTGCCGCCTACAATGTGCGCCAATTTGCAGCACCTGATTTTACCAATCTCCTGTAAATCAATCTTCTCGAAAAATTTCTCCAAAGAGAAAATGCACAGAATATGCAACTTTTTGCATTTTGGTTGCGCGGGCTGCAAAAACCCGCCACCTTTGCACCCGACAAACATAAATGCAGAACATCGTTTGGTGTATTCCATTCGTGAAGATACGATAGAGGTATATGTCTTTTCAATGAAATACCACTATAAATAAATTCCCCCTTTTCAACATCTTTAGCTGCAAAATTGGCTACAGCTACCGTTATTTTCTACAAAATGCTTACTTTTGCAGGAATATACCTGCCGGTAAATTGCTTTATTCGGTACTGTCTTTCCGGCGGGGCGGGGCTTTTGGCCGCTGCTACCCAGACGGTGGAATGTTTCGCTGAATTGTTTCGTTAGATTGTTGTCATATTGCAGATAGTTAAATCGTAAATAGCTTATTGAATTATGCCTTTTTATAAAGAAAGAGTTGCTACCGAAGGGCTTACCTTTGACGATGTGCTGCTTGCGCCGGCATACTCCGAGGTGCTGCCGCGCGAGGTATCGGTTACTACCCGGTTTACCCGCCATATTTCCATCAACGCGCCCGTTGTATCTGCCGCAATGGATACCGTCACCGAAGCGCAGCTGGCCATTGCCATTGCCCGCGAAGGCGGCATTGGCGTAATCCACAAAAACATGAGCATTGAGCAGCAGGCGGCGCAGGTGCGCACCGTAAAGCGCGCCGAGAACGGAATGATTTACGACCCGCTCACCATCAGCCCGGACAAAACGGTGGGCGAGGCGCTGTTCATCATGAAGGAGAACAAAATCGGCGGCATTCCGGTGGTAAACGAGCAGCGCAAGCTCGCAGGCATCGTTACCAACCGCGATTTGCGCTTTGAGGACAACATGACCCGCCAAGTTCGGGAGGTAATGACGCCGCGCGAAAGGCTCATCACCATTACGGAAAAAGACTTCAAAAACCTCGAAAGCGCTGTTGAAATCCTGCATATCCACAAAATTGAAAAGCTGCCGGTGGTGAACGCCGAGAATGATACGCTGCAAGGCTTGGTTACGTTCAAAGACCTGACCAAGGTGAAGGATAACCCCAACGCCAGCAAGGATAGCATGGGTAGGCTGCGGGTAGCGGCGGGCGTGGGCATTACCCCCGATGCCCTGCAGCGGGTAGCCGCGCTGGTGGAGGCCGGCGCCGACGCCATTGCTATCGACACGGCGCACGGTCATACGCCCGGCGCGGTGGAGCTGCTCAGGCAGGTAAAGCGCCTGTACTCGTCCATCGATGTGGTGGTGGGCAACACCGCTACCGCCGAGGCTGCGCTGCTGCTTGCCAACGCCGGCGCCGACGCCGTAAAGGTGGGGATTGGCCCCGGCTCTATCTGCACCACGCGCATCATTGCCGGCGTGGGCGTACCGCAGCTCTCCGCCATATACGACGTTGCAAAAACGCTCAGGGGAACCGGCATCCCCGTTATTGCCGACGGCGGAATTCGCTACTCCGGCGATATTGTAAAAGCGCTGGCGGCAGGCGCCGACAGCATCATGGCCGGCTCAATGTTTGCAGGCGTAGAGGAATCGCCCGGCGAAACAATTATTTACAACGGCCGGAAGTTTAAATCCTACCGCGGAATGGGGTCGCTCGAGGCCATGCAGCACGGCTCCAAGGACAGGTATTTTCAGGAGGAAGTGGACGAGCTAAGAAAGCTGGTGCCCGAAGGTATTGCAGGCCGGGTGCCGTTTAAGGGCGCCCTGTCGGAGGTGATTTACCAGATGCTGGGCGGCCTGCGCGCCGGCATGTTCTACTGCGGGGCAAAGGATATAGCAGCGCTGAAGCAGGCAAAATTTGTGCGCATCACCAACTCCGGAATGACCGAAAGCCACCCGCACGACATCATGATAACAAGCGAAGCCCCCAACTATAGCAGGTGAGTAATGAAAAAATTCTATTAATGAAAATTTCTATCAAAGTATTTTTGGGCTTACTCGCCGCAACGCTACTTTTTTCGTGCGACCGCATAAGCCAAGCAAGGAAGCAGCAGCAACAGCAAGGCTTGCTGGCCACGGTGGAAAACAAAAAGCTCTACATGGCGGATGTGAAGGACCGGTTTCCGCCAAACATCACGAGAGACGACAGCTTAGCCATACTGCACCGCTACGTGGATATGTGGGTAAAGCAGGCGCTGCTGCTTCGCCTTGCCGAAGCAAACCTGAGCAGCAAGCAAAAAGATATATCGTTGCTGCTGGAGGATTACCGCACGTCGCTGCTGGTGTATCGCTACGAGCAAGAGTACACCGAGCGCGTAGATACAGCCATATCGGAATCCGAATATGAAGCTTTTTACAACGAAAACAAGCAGCATTTTATCCTCAGCAAGCCGATAGCGCGCGTGCTGTTTATTAAGCTCCGAACAAATTCTCCCTACTTGGAGCGCATCAAGAAAATATATACCTCAAGCAGGCCGGAAGATATTACAACGCTGGAGGACTTATGCCTGCAAGCCGCGCTCAAGTTCGACCACTACGGCGACCGCTGGCTAACGCTGGACGAGCTGGCAAAAGAGCTCCCCGCCCGCAAGGGTGGGTATGAAGACGTGGCGGCAAGAAAAAGAGCTATAGAAGCTGGGGATGGCACATACGCTTACCTCGTATCCATTCGCGACTTCAGGGAGCGCGACGCCATTGCTCCCATAGAGTACGTGTACGGCAGCATCAAAACAATGATTTTTAACCGGCGAAAAGATAGCATGATACAGAGCTTGGAGCAGCGCGTGCTGCAGGAAGCCAAGCAAAAGAACGCTGTGAAAATATACTTGGAGAAAACCGAAGGCCGTAACTAAATTGCAACATGAAGATATAATAGATATAATAGATATAATAGATATAACATGAAAAAGCTGAAAAAAATTATCCTGCTGGCGCTGTGCTTTACGTTCAACGTAGTAGCCGGACAGCAAAATGTGCTGGACAAAGTGCTGGCTGTGGTAGGCAACGAGGCGCTGCTGGAATCCGACATAGAGGTGGAGCTGATGCAGCTCCGGGCGCAAGGTGAGCTGGTAGATAGCGAAATGCGATGCAGCGTTTTTGAGCAGCTGCTGCTGCAAAAGCTGCTGCTGGCGCAGGCAAAGCTGGACAGCCTCAAGGAAAACGAAATGGCGGTATCGCAAGAGGTCGAACAGCGTATTCGCTACTTCTCGGCGCAGCTGGGAGGTACGCAGGAGCTGGAAAAGTACTTCGGAAAACCGCTGTTCCGCATCAGGGAGGAGCTTACGGAGCAGACGAGGGAGCGAAGCCTCACGCAGCAAATGCAAATGAATATTGTATCGGCTGCGCAGCTTACCCCGCGCGATGTGGAAATCTACTACAAGTCGCTGCCGCCCGACAGCTTCCCGATGATTCCCGACCAGTACGTCATACAGCAAATTGCAAAGTATCCGCCTTCGGGAAACGAGGTGCGCTTTCAAGTGCGCGAAAAGCTGCTGGAGCTGCGCGAGCGCGTGATGAACGGCGAAAAGTTTCAGGCCCTTGCCGTAATGTACTCCGAAGACCCAAACTCTGCGCGGCGCGGCGGCGAGCTGGGCATGCGCTTGCGCGAGGAGCTGACCAAACCTTTTGCCGACGCTGCATTTGCGCTCAAGCCCGGGCAGGTTTCGCAAATTGTAGAAACGGAGTTTGGCTTTCACATTATACAAATGATTGAGAAAAAAGACGAGATGGCCAACCTGCGCCACATCCTTATCCGCCCCAAATTCTCCTCCGAAACGCAGCAGGAAGCGGGGCGCCTGCTGGACAGCGTAGCCGCGCTGATACGCGCCGACAGCATATCGTTTGAGTACGGAGTAGTACGGTACTCCGAAGATAAAAATACGCGCATGAGCGGCGGATACGTGGTAAACCCGCAAACTATGGCCACCCGCTTCGAAAAAGACCAGCTTATCCCCAACGACTACTACGTGCTGCGCGATATGAAAAAAGGAGAAATTTCGGCGCCTTTCGAATCGAAAGATAACACCGGCAGCGATATTTTCAAGATAATAAAGCTCAAGGAGTTTATCCCCTCGCACCGCGCCAGCTTTGAGCAAGACTACATGGTAATACACGACATTGCCAAAAGCAAAAAGCAGCAAGCAACGCTCGACACGTGGGTCACCAAGCGGATACAGTCAACGTATATTTTCATCGAACCCGATATGCGTAGCTGCCGCTTTAGCCGCGAAGGATGGGTCAAGTAGCGTCAAATATCGTCCGCTATGGCCTTGCGGTACTTTTTGCCGGCGCCGCAGCGTATGCCTTTGCCGAAAAGCGAAAGGTGGAAATTAAGCACGCCGATTTTTGGCGCAGCCTGAAAACCGGCGAGGAAACCATCAACCGGCTTATAGGAAACGTGCGGCTGCTGCACAACGGCGCTGCCATGACCTGCGACAGCGCATACATGTACCCGGACAACCGCTTCGAGGCTTTTGGCCGTGTAGTGGTAAACAAAGATACTACGTGGCTCTTTGGCGACTACATGGACTACCAAAGCAACATTGATGTTGGGAAAGTGCGCGGACGGTTAGTTACGCTGCTCGACGGGAAAACGCGCCTGCGCACGCAATTTCTGGACTTCAACACGGCAACCAACGTCGCATTCTTCACCAAAGGCGGCGTTATTGATAACGACGAAAACCTGCTGGAAAGCAACGAGGGCAACTACTACTCCAACCAAAAGCTCGCTATCTTCAACGGCAAAGTCGAAATGAAAAACGAGGAGTACCGCATCAAATCGGATTCGCTGCACTACCTCACCGAGCAAGACGTGTCTACGTTCTTTAAGCAAACCTACATCTGGCACGAGGATGTGTTTCTGTCGTTCCGGCAGGGCTACTACGACAAGCCCGGCGACCACTTTTTTATGTCCAACCATGTTTACATGATGAGCGAAAAGCAGGAATCGTGGAGCGATAGCGCCCACTACTACCGCTTGCAAAAGGAAGGAGAAATGTTTGGCAACGTGCAGCTCTACGACTCTACGCAGTACGCCATCTCGCTTGGCGACTACGCAAAGCTGTACGAAGACCGCGATTTGGCGTACATAACAAAAGAGCCGGCAGGCGTACTCTTCTCCGCCGACCCAAAGGACGATACCATGTTCATCAAAGGCGATACGCTGCTGGTGCGGCGCGTTGCCAACACCGACTCGGCAACCATGGCGGTAGACAGCACGCGCAAGTACATGCATGCATTTTTCGGCGTAAAATTTTACCACCCCGACATACAGGGCGTTTGCGATTCTATGGCGTACAGCGCCATCGACTCGCTGGCCGAAATGTTTTACAGCCCCATCCTGTGGAATAAGGAGAACCAGCTGAGCGCCGACAAAATGGAGATTTACCAAAAAAACAACCAGCTGCACCGGCTCGACATGATCGACGCGGGGTTTATCGCCTCGCAGGACGATAGCGTCAAATCGTACTACAACCAGATAAAAGGAAAGCTTATCGTGGCGCATTTTGAGCAAAACGACCTCTACAAGGTGGATGTCTTCGGCAGCGGGCAAACGGTATACTACCTGCGCGACAGCCTGAAGCTGAGCGGTACGCTTAACGCCAGCAGCGTTGATATTTTCTTCTACATCAAAAACCGGACAATTCAAAAAATCAACTACGTTTCGGGTTCAGAATCGAAAGTAGTGCCGCCAAAAGACATTAACGTTAAAGATCTCACGCTAAAAGGCTTCTCGTGGCAGCAAGACCTCCGCCCGCGCTCGCGCTACGACATTACGCGCCGCGCCATACAGCCATCCCGCAGGCAGCAATCGCTCGCCATCGAGCAGCCAACGTACGTGATAACCAGCCGTATAGACAAAATAAAAAATGCCTTTTTCCCACCGGATGACCTCAGAAAGTAGCGTCATGCCATTCGCCCCCTCCCATTCGCCTTCGCTCATAATCTAATCGCTTAATTGGTCTTCCTTTTCCGAAGTACGCACCCTTGGTAAAGGTACTGCAAGCTGACATCGTTGCGCAAGCGGCTGATAAAGTGCATGCCCAGCGAGTTAGAGTCTGCCTATAAAGTCGTGTTTTTAACGATACACGTTCGGAAGATATGCTGCGAAAGGCGCCGCTCCCACACCACCGCTACCGCAAAAGCAAGGCGCAGGGCAAGCATCCAAAACAGCGAGGCGCCAATGGAGAAGAACAGCATCACATCCTCGATGTTGCTGTGCGAAACCGCAATGTGGTGGTTGAGCAGGTCTAACTCCCGCTTGCTTACCTTGCCCGACTCCTTTTCCTCTACCATCACCGCCGCGCCGTAGGCCAAGCCTAACGTTTGCGACACAATCCACAGGAAGGATGTTTTTGCCGGAAGCCCAAACACCCTGAGCAGCGGGCGAAGCAGCTTGGACATTAGGCGAATAATTCCCAGCTCGGCGAGCACGCGCTGCAGCACGGTGAGCGATACGATAATGGCGAACATTTTTGCCGTCAGCGATAGCGTGCTGAGCGCCCAGTGCGTGAGCACCACCAGAAAGTTATCCTCCACCAGCTGCACTTTTTTTACGGATACATCGCCTGCGCTGTCGGGCAAAATGGCGTTGAGTATCATCGCCGCCGCTACGGCAAACAAAAGCCGTATGGCAACCATGCGCAAGGCCGACGACCCAATTTTTTTCTGTATGGCGGTTTCGATAATCAGGTTGTGCGCGCAGAGGCACATGAGCGCCAGGATGGTGATGGAGCGCGCGTCGAAGCCAATAGTTTCGATAATGGCAATGGCGGCGTAGTGGTTAATCAGCGCACCGGTGATGAACACCAGCGCGGCCTCGCCCTGCAGCCCGATGTGCAGGAACAGCGGCGTGAGCCACCCCGATACCAGCGCAATAATGCCAAAGTATTGCAGCAGCATTACGCCAAACGAAATGGCTACCGTGAGCCAAATCATCCACCACGCGGTTTTGAGGGCAGCCCGAAAGCCATCCTTCATTGCCTGCTGCACGTCGGGTGTGTGTTTTGAGTTGGGGGACAAGGCGTGGTAATTTTAGATTTTAATCAAACGTTTTCAGCGTTAGCTTTTCGCCGTCAAAGTCGGCGTACGTGGAACCGGTAATCCAATCGCTGAGCAGCACGAGCTGGGCGGCGCTATTGGGCAACTCCACTGCAATTGGCGTGTGGCGGTGGCCAAATACAAAGTAGTCAATTTTTTTGCGCTGCGCCACCTGCGCCGCAAACCTATACTGCACCTCTTCTTCGCCGCGAAAGGGAGCGGCAATGCCCTTCGAGAGGCGGTTTTTTTTGCTCCACGCGAGGCCAAAGGCAAATGCCCACCGGGGGTGCAGCATGGCGAATGCTCGCTGTAAAAAGCGGCTGGTAAAAATCTGCTGAAGGAGCGTAAGCGCAAGGGTAGCGTCGCTGCCAAGCCTGTCGCCGTGGGCGAGGAAAAAAGTTTTGCCGCCAAGCCTCACCTCCTCCGTTGGGGCGCTGTGCATGGTAACGCCGCACTCCCTGTGCAGGTAGTCGCGCGCCCAGAGGTCGTGGTTGCCGGGAAAGAAGTGCACCGCTACGCCGCTGTCGGTAAGCTCCGCCAGCTTGCCCAAAAACCGGACGTACCCCCGCGGCACCACGTACTTATACTCCCACCAAAAATCGAACGCGTCGCCGAGCACGTAAACCGCCGTCGCCGAGCCTTTTATAAAATCAAGCCATCGCACCACTTTGCGCTCCCGCTCGGCAGGGTCGTAAAGCGGCAGGCCCAAGTGCATATCCGCAATGAAGTAGGTGTGCTTTTGCATGTTCTTTTTTACTTCAGTAATCGCGCAAAGGTACGAATTTTTGTTTTTGTAAAAAAAGAACGTACATTTCGGCTAAATCTTTTTTTGAGGCGCTATGAAAATAGCTTGCAGCTCGGTAGCTCGGATACAAATAGAATGTGGGGCAGCTGAAAACCTCATTCTTACCTAATTTTTTCAACAAAACAACCTCAATAGCACATTAGCTACATAGGGTCTGCTGAAAAAGTAATAATTTTCTATAAATCAGCATATTATGCATTATTTTCGTGATATAAGTGCAAGTAAATATGACAAAAGCGCTCAAAAGCCTTGCACTTGAAAAATTCG
>JAISGH010000217.1 GCA_031263185.1 Prevotellaceae bacterium
GGGCAACCCCTACGGGGTTGAGGGGCAGAGACACCGGCCTCTCCCCCAGCTAAAGCTGGGGGTTATTTACGGAAAACGCCTCCGGCGTTAAGAGCGACAAGCGACCATCTTTTCACACAACCTCCAAAGGAGAGGGGAGAGGGACACGATATTCGGTGTCAGCCTCCCCTCTCCTTTGGAGAGGGGCTGGGGGTGAGGTCTCTACGGGATGATATTCTTAACGGCTATATCTTGTTTATTCGTCATTACTAAATTTGGCATCGGCTTAAATTAATATTGAAGTTTTGGATCAACAGAAAATCAGCATAACAGCAAGCGAAATGCTTGCAATGACCTCTCCCGATGTAAAAATTTCGGACGAACAGCAAAAGCAGCTGGAGCTACTGGTGGAGAATTTGCCGTGGTTTACGTGCGGCCAGCTGCTGCTGCTCAAGGGGATGAAGCAGCGGCGGCATCCGCTCTTTGGCGCACGGCTACCCTTTGTGTCGCTCTACGCCACCAGCCGCGGGCGCCTGTACGACTTCCTGCAGCAGGTAAACGACGACCTGCAAGAACAGCCGGTTGCCGCTCCTGCAATCGCCGCTCCTGTAGCCGCCGCAACCGACATAGCCGCCGCCGATTCTTTTGAGGTAATGCCAGCTGATCCGGTTTGCGAAAAAGTCGTAAAAGTGCAGCCGGAGCCGTCGGAGCCACCCTTGGCAGCGCCTCAGCCGCCCTTGACCGTGCGCTATGAGGAGCTGATAAATAATTTTTTGGTTGCCCAGCCGCAAAGAATAGGCTACCCCAATGCCAACGAAACAGAAACAACTACGCTGATTTTCAATGAATTAGCGCAAGACTTGGTGTCAGAAACGCTGGCCGATATATACCTTGCGCAGGGGCTGCTGGTTAAGGCAAAGCAGGTATATACAAAATTAAGTTTGCTTTATCCGGAAAAAAAAGCTTACTTTGCAGCCCGTTTTGCTGCTGCCTCACAGCCGCAACGCGCAACGGTGTCATCATAGGAAAAATGTTAATAACACACAAGAGAAAACAGCTATACAAATTACTTAAAGTTATCTATTAAAGTTATCTACTAAAATTATCCACTATGTACTACGTAATTTCAGTTATTATTTTGGTGATGAGCATCTTGCTTATCTTTGCCGTGCTGGTGCAAAACTCAAAAGGAGGCGGGTTGGCTGCCAATTTTGCATCTCCCAACCCAACGATGGGTGTACGTCGTACCGCCGATTTTCTGGAAAAATCAACGTGGACGCTGGCTATCTTCATCCTTGCGCTGAGCTTAGCCGCAACCATGTTTATGCACTCCGGCGCCGGCGTAGACGAAGACTCAGCCATTAAGGGGCAGATAGAAAATGCACAAGACCCCGGCGCCGTGCCCTTCAGCGAGTAGCGCACGGGTATGCAGTAAAAAAAAACGTCGCTTCCCTTTAGGATAAGCTGGGAGCGGCGTTTGTTTTGGTGGCTGACATTTTGTCTGCCTGAAGCTCCAAAAATTCCGCTGGCACGAAATGTGTTGGTAAATGAGGCGGACAAAAAAAGCGCAAAAGCCGCCTTTCAGTCCGCAAAGTTTATAATATTAACCCCTAAACACAATTAAAACATTATGGCAATAAAACCATTACAAGACAGAGTGCTCGTTGAGCCAAAAGACGCAGAAGAAAAAACCGCAAGCGGCCTGTACATCCCCGATACGGCCAAGGAAAAACCCCAGCGCGGCAAAGTAATCGCCGCAGGCAGCGGCAAAAAAGACGAACCTATGGAGGTAAAAGCAGGCGACGAAGTGCTGTACGGCAAGTACGCCGGCACCGAGCTGTCGCTTGACGGCAAAGACTACCTCATCTTGCGCCAATCCGATATTTTGGCAGTAGTCTAACTAAAGCATGTTGAGCTGCCGAACCGTTTTAGCGACGCTCAACAGCTCAAAAAATTCAACAAACTAAGCAATATTAACCGCTAAAAAAAAAGTAAAAAAATTTAAGTATGGCAAAAGAAATAAAATTCAACATCGAAGCGCGCGACTTGGTGAAGGAAGGCATAGACGCCTTGGCAAATGCAGTAAAAATAACCCTCGGACCCAAAGGTCGCAACGTAGTAATTGAAAAAAAATTCGGCGCTCCGCAAATAACCAAGGATGGCGTTACCGTAGCCAAAGAAATAGAGCTCGATAACCGCTTCGCCAACCTGGGAGCGCAAATGGTGAAGGAAGTAGCTTCAAAAACCGGCGACAACGCCGGCGACGGCACTACCACCGCAACCGTGCTGGCGCAGTCTATCATCAACGTAGGCCTTAAAAACGTAACCGCCGGCGCTAACCCGATGGACTTAAAGCGCGGTATTGACAAGGCCGTAGCAGCCGTGGTAGCCCACCTCAAAAAGCAAAGCCAAGCCATTGGCGACGACCTCTCCAAAATTGAGCAGGTAGCAACGGTTTCGTCCAACAACGACAGCGCCATCGGAAAGCTCATTGCCGAAGCCATGAGCAAGGTGAAAAAGGAAGGCGTTATTACCGTTGAGGAAGCCAAAGGAACCGACACCGAAGTGAAAGTGGTGGAGGGAATGCAGTTTGACCGCGGCTACATCTCGGCCTACTTTATGACCGACGGCGAAAAAATGGAGGCCGTGCTGGAAAACCCGCTGGTGCTGATTACCGACAAAAAAATCTCGACCATGAAAGACCTGATGCCGGTGCTGGAGCCTGTTGCCCAGCAAAGCCGTGCGCTGCTCATCATTGCCGAGGACGTTGACGGCGAGGCGCTCTCAACGCTGGTGCTAAACCGCCTGCGCGGTACCATCAAGGTAGCCGCCGTAAAAGCCCCCGGATTTGGCGACCGCCGCAAGGAAATGCTGGAGGACATTGCCATCCTCACAGGCGGCACGGTGATTTCCGAAGAAAAGGGCCTTAAGCTCGACAACGCCCGCCTTGACCTGCTGGGTAAGGTAGAGAAGGTTACCATCGACAAGGAGAACACCACCATCGTAAACGGCGGCGGCGAGAAGAAAAATATCACAAACCGCATTGCGCAAATCCGCAAGCAAATAGAGGCTACCACCAGCGACTACGACCGCGAGAAGCTGCAAGAGCGCCTAGCAAAGCTTGCCGGCGGCGTGGCGGTGCTCTACGTTGGCGCAGCCACCGAGGTGGAAATGAAGGAAAAGAAAGACCGCGTGGACGACGCGCTCAGCGCAACCCGCGCCGCCGTAGAGGAAGGCATTGTTCCCGGCGGTGGAGTAGCCTACATCCGCGCCATTGAATCGCTCGAAAAGCTCAAAGGCGAAAACGAGGACGAAACGACGGGCATACAAATCGTGAAGCGCGCCATTGAGGAGCCGCTGCGCCAGCTTGTAGAGAACGCCGGGCTTGAGGGCAGCGTGGTGGTGCAAAAGGTAAAGGAAGGCAAAGACGACTATGGCTTCAACGCGCGTACCTACAAGTACGAAAATCTGCATGCAGCAGGCGTTATTGACCCGACAAAGGTAGCCCGCGTTGCGCTGGAAAACGCCGCCTCTGTTGCCGGCATGTTTCTCACTACCGAGTGCGTACTGGTGGACAAAAAGGAGGAGAATCCCGCGCCGATGGGCAACCCCGGCATGGGCGGTATGGGCGGCATGATGTAAACACCCGCCTCTCACATTCTTGATTTTGAACGCTCCAGCGACGCTAACGCGCTCGCCGGAGCGTTTTTTGTTTTAGCCGGATAAACTCCTTACATTTGTATATCCCCATAGTATAACGTCCAAAATTTTGAAATGAGATAAAATTTTACGCGGGCTTCATCACCACCCCTCTACTTTTTTTCCCGTCAATCGCCCCCCCCAGATAAATCTGGGGGTTATGCACGGGCAACCCCTACGGGTGGGGTGTCAAGAATTAGGGTGCAATTTTTTAAATTTACGTTCATTATTTGTTGCTCGTCAGAAAACAATATTGGCAGCAAAACGCATTGGTTTATACCAACATTTTGTGCCTAACGGCACAAA
>JAISGH010000221.1 GCA_031263185.1 Prevotellaceae bacterium
GGAGAGGGGAGGCTGACGCCGAATATCGTGTCCCTCTCCCCTCTCCTTCGGAGAGGGGCCGGGGGTGAGGTCTCTACAGCTTTTAATCCGTTATATGTTATTTATTTTTCATCCCTTAAAGCGACAATTTGAAATGCACCCCTTTTGCCGTACAGATTTTTTGAAGCAAGTCTCAATTTTATTTTTAGGTTTTCGCTTGCTTTAAGTTGTTACGATGTCAAAGATACAGATTTTTTGAAGCAAGTCACAACCGATGTTTTGCGCTTCAAAAACGCTTCTAAATTGCTGTACGATGTCAAAGATACAATTTTTTTGAAGCAAGTCACAATAAGGATTATTCCGTTGTGAAAACATCGAAAGCGGGGGTAATACCTCGCTTTTTTTATTGGTATTTTTATTGACAATCTGTCATTTATCAATCTCTACCATTTATCAATCAGTGAGGCAACCAGCAATATTAAAATTCCACCAATGAAGGACTACAGCCCCAACGGGCAGGTTCCGCCGGCAACGCTGCAAGAGGCCGTTCTAAAAGGATTGGCCGGCGACAACGGCCTGTACATGCCGGAGCGTATTCCGCTCCTGAGCGGCGATTTTTTTGCCTCGCTGCACCAAAAAACGCTTCAGGAAACCGCGCTGGAGGTGGCCGCCGCGCTTTTTGGCGACGACATAGCAGCCTCGCCGCTGCGCGAAATGGTATACGGTGCGCTGAGCTTTGATATTCCGCTGGTAAAAGGTGTAATGCCGCAGCAGCTACGCACTCTTCATATTCGTAATTCCTAATTCCTAATTCCTAATTCGTAGTTCCTAGTTCCTAATTCCTAATTAAATTTTGATTTTCACCGTTGCCCCCACCACCCGCAGCTGCTCGCTTTCAAATCCGGCAAATACGCCCAGCCTCATTACAAAAAATATTTCGCTCACGGCGTACTCTGCTTCGGTGTAGAATTTTTGCTGCGGCGTGTAGAGCGTGCGCAGGCTTACGTTTTCGCGGCAGTATGTTTTGTTGAACAGCGGCAGGAACTTGAGCGCCATGAACGGCGCGGTGTACCTCGCCTCCGCCGAGGCGCCCCATGCAGGCGTGCTGTAGCGGTAGTAGCGCGAATACTCCCAGCTCGCGCCTCCGGCGGTGTGCACCACGTATCCGGGCATTGAGAAGTGATGAAAATCGGAGAAATCAACCTGCCGGCTGCGGAAAAATTTCACCCCCTCCACGTGGTAAAAGAACTCCTCCAGCAAGCCCAACCACTTGGATTGGCGAATGGAAAACTTTGCGAAGCTAAAGTCGGATTTGCTGCCCAAAATGTTGGGAATACCTTCGCGCCACGTGAGCTGAAAGGTAGGGTAGGAGGAGTAAGCCATGCGCTTTTGCCGGCCCCTCATGCGGTAAAAATACTGCGGCGTGTAGCTGAGCGAAACGTCGAGAATACTTGCCTTGTGCAGCTCAACGCTGCCGCCGAGGTAATCGTTGTCCGGCAGGTTGGGCGCGTACCGCTTATCGCGGTTGAAGAACGAGTACTCCGTGCTGTTCTCTAACCGTCGGCGGTCGTAGCGCGAGAGCGCAACCCGCAGCGAAAGCCCGTTTACAATGTCAACTTGGTTGCCGACGGTTACGTACAGCTGGTCGTAGAGGCGGTTGTAGTTGCGGTGCAGCAGCAGCGCCAGCCCGCTGCTTATGACGTCCACCTTGAGGTTACCGTTGTAGTCGGTGTCGTGCCACCCTGCGTCAACAAAAACCTCGGCGCGGCGCTCCGGAATGTACTGGTAGCTGCCGCCGAGCCTCCACGTGAACGCTTTGCGGCTGAACGCCCAGCCGGCGTTGGCGTTGAGGTGAAGCAGCGTACTGTCGGCAAGCATTTTGCGCAGCCCTATTTTTTGCTCGTAGTGAAAGCCATTGACGGCGCTAAAGGTGAGCATGGACGGGTGGATAAACCCGCTGTACGTAACGCGCAGCGCGGGCGAGGGTTGATAGCGCCTGCCGATAAGCAGGCTGCCAAGCAGCGCCCTGCCCCTCTTTGCAGAATCGCCGTACGCCTGCGCCGCAGCGCGGATAGAGTCAACCCTTTGGTAGCTGATGGCCTCGGTGCGCTTGAGCGGCACGGGGCGGATAACGTTCCAGTACGAGGTATCGCGCGTACGCGCACCGCTATCCACCTCCACGCGGTAGCTTTCGCTGAGGTTGAGCGGTTGCGACTCCTGCTTTTTTGCTTCCTTTCTGAGCAGCTTGCTTGCCCGGAGCATTTCGCGGTTGCTCAGCTCATCCTGCTCCAGCAGCTTTGCCACCTTGCTACGCCTCTTTTCCAGCTTTACGCTATCGGATATTTTTTTGGAAAGTGCGCTTTTGCTTGCCGCCGCGCCGGCTTTCGGCGTAGCGTTGGCGGCGACAGCGGTAGCAGCGGGCGTTGGCGCTGCGCTTTGAAGCGGGTTTTTAATCTTTGTATTCTTTACGACGTTCGTGTAGCGAATTGTTCCGGTGTAGTCAAACTCAGCGTTGTTGCCCAGCGCCTTTACCTTTGCCGTCAGGTTGTACGCGGTAGGCAGCCGGATGCCATCGCGGATTTCGTTGGTTGTGAGCGTAGCGCTAAGCGTTCCGAAGGGAAATGCTCCGCTAAGGTTAGCGCTGTACACGCGCCACGTATCCTCTATGATGTAGATGTAGCCGGTCATCAGCCCCGGATTCTTTTTGCGCGGAGTAACCTTAATTTTGTAGATAACCATGCTCTCTTCCTCTACAATACCTTCGTACGCAAAGCGGTAGCTGGAAAAGGCGTCGCTTGCCAGCACGTTTATGCTGTACACGTTTACGTTTGCGTAGTTCATGGTGTTGAAGTTGCCGATATTGGCCGGCACCGTGCTGTTGGAGGATAGCACCTTATGCTTGTAAGAGTTGGGGGCGGTAAACTCTACTTCGTTCATCGACTCCAGCAGGTAGGTTTCATTTTCGTTGATTTGCGCCCGCTTCAGCTCCTTTCTTGCCAGCGCTTTCACCACGCGCGATATGCGGTGCACGGTGCACGTGCCCTTGAGGTAAACGTCGGCCTTGTAGGTGCTCACCTCGTGGCGGTAGTAGGGCGCCATGGCAATGGCGCGGCGCATAACGCGGTAGGCGTAGTCCTCGCGGTTGTTCGACACGATGACGGCTTCCAGCTCGTAGGGCTTGGTGGTAAGGGTAACGTCGAGCGTAGCGCCCTGCCTGGTAACCTCCACCGTTTTCACGCTTGTCTGGTAGCCTATACACTGCAGGACGCAGGTGTACGTGCCGCCTGCAAGCCTCAGCTCAAACCGTCCGTGCTCGTCGGCGGATGTTCCCAGCTGCACCTCGCGCACATATACGGTAGCGTACGGAACGGGGTTACCCGACTCGTCCGTAACGTTGCCGCGCAGCACCTGCCCCGCGGCGCACAGCGGTAGCGCAACAACAACCAAAACCAAATATGTATGAAGCAATCGAAAAAGCATCTGCCGCAATCAAAAGACGTATAATATGGCAAATATACAAAAAAATACCCAAGTGTGATTTGATAGAGATAAAAGTATTCTATTGTTTTTTATGGCGCCATCCAAAAAAAAGATTTTTCTCCAAAATAGCTGCGCCGCATTTTATTTTTCAGCTACAAATTTACTCGAATTACGGCATATTCACTTTCGATAGCGAAGCAAAATTTTATATTTACAGCAAATCTCAAACTAATTAATAGCGTCGCTTATTTTTAACCGAAAAATAGAGCGCTTATTTCTATAATATGTTATATCTTTGCAGGCGCAAATGGAGTTGCCATCCGTTCCGAATTAGTGGCACATCCCTGACGGGATGCAAAAACGATATTGAACATTTACAGGCTATTTATTTTTTAATTCCTAAAATCATCCAAACTTTACGTTGTAAACAACAAAAAAATGAGGTGCAGCTACAACATACAAGAAAACGTTTTTCGTCAGGTATATGATGCCTTGACGGGCGTAGTCTTTGCACACACACACACACACACACACACACACACACACACACACACACACACACACACACACACACACACACACACACACTATATCACCCACAGACAGAAAACCGAGACGAAACAAAACA
>JAISGH010000241.1 GCA_031263185.1 Prevotellaceae bacterium
GTAGAGACGCGGCGCGCCACGTCTCTACGGAGATACGCACGGCATGTCGTGTCGTTCATCAAATGTTGAACGCTTAACCTGAAAGGTTGAATATGAATAACCCCCAATGAAGCGAAGCGATTGGGGGAGGGGGTGAGGAGTGAGGGTGAGGTACGACAAGGTACTCCCCTATACTCGCAACCTGAGACGCTCAGGGGCGCACCGTCTTCACCGGCGATGCCTCCGCCCTTCGCTCCGGCCTCACCATGCCCGAAACAGCCGGAGTTTACCATCTTGTCCTCGAAGGAAAATCAGGCAGAAAGGTGGTGAAGGTAGCGGTAGGGCAAAGGAAATTTTGAATCCTGAATTTTGAATTCTGAATTGGGCTGACGCCGCTAACCCTCTTTCATCACCCTGCCATTCCCGCTTTCGCAGGAATGACGGGGTGATCGGCGGCAACTTTAAACCTCATTTTCACCTAATTTTTCTAACAAAACAACCTCAGTAGCAAATAATTATATAGAATTTTCTAACCTCATTACCTCATTTTTCAATAACCGTTGTTTTGATAAGGTAATGAGGTTGTTGGTATACGTATTAATTCATTGCTACTGAGGTTGTTTTGTTGGGAAAATGAGGTGATAATGAGGTAAGAATGAGGCTGTTCCCTCAAAAAACCTCATTCCAAACCTAATTTATCTAACAAAACAACCTCAGTAGCAGTAAATTATGCATCTATAAATAGCCTAATTGCCTCATTTTAAGGCAATTGAATTTTTAGAAGTTCTCAACAATACCTTTTGCCCCGCAAAAAAGTTTTCTGCCGGCTAAAATATTTTCCCCGTTCAGCTGTCTATAAGTAGTAGGTAGGTAACATAAGTAGGTAACATAAAAGCTGGATTACATGAAAATATTATACTGCATACTTGGCGCGCTCATCGTGCTTTGGCTGGCAGGCAGCATTTACCGCCATACACGCAGGCGAGGCAAAATTATTCACGTAGCTGAGGGTAATTGCACCGGCTGCAAGAAGTGCCTGAAGTACTGCCGCCGTAAGGTTTTGGAGGCGGTAAAAGACGAAAGAGGCGTACACGTCGCTGTAAAAAATCCCGATAGCTGCACCGCTTGCGGCGATTGCGTAGGCGCCTGTAAATTTAAGGCGCTTGCGCTGGCCGAAAAGAGCAAAGTAAGCTGACGAGCAAGCAGCTTTAATTTTGTTGCTACCCTGCATGTAAATTAAATTTTTTCATGTACATTTGCCTCGGTTTTCATTTACACCGGTTGACCAACCCTGATTAAATGCTCAAAAAAACAGGCGCAATATTCCTTTTTTTCGCTTTGGCTGCCACGCCGCTGCTGGCTCAGCTGGGGGGCGAGAGTACGTACAACTTTCTCAAGATAAACGCGTCGCCCAAGTCGGCGGCGCTGGCGGGGTCGTGCCTTACGCCGCTGCACAACGACGTTGGCATGGCGCCGCACAACCCGGCGCTGCTCGATAGCAGCATGCACAACTCCTACGCGCTGACCTACCTTGCCTACCTTGCCGGAATTTCGCACAGCAGCCTTGCCGGCGCATGGCGCGCGGGCAGCATGGGTATGCTTGGCGCCAGCGTAGTGAGCCTCAACTACGGCTCGTTTGAGGCGCGGGACGAAGCCGGCGAAGAGGCCGGGCGCTTTAACGCCAACGAGTTTGCTGTGGGGCTGCACTACTCGCGCAGCATCTTCTCCTCTTTCTTCTCCTCCTCCTCCGTTAACCTTGCGGCAAGCCTCAACACCATCATTTCGCAGCTGGAGCGGTACAGCTCCTACGGCGTAGCGCTCAACCTCGGAGCGCGCTACCGCAGCGCGGACAAGCTGCTGAACGCAACGCTATCGCTCAAGAATATCGGTATGCAGCTCAAGCCGTACCGCGAGGGCAACCGCGAAAAGTTGCCGTTTGAAATTCAGCTGGGCGTTGCGAAAAAGCTCGAAAAAGCGCCTCTGGGATTTTCGGCTACGCTCAACGACCTGCAATCTTTCAGCGTATATAACAACACGCAGGAACAGGACAACGCGCTCAACGGAAGCCGGCAGGGCGAAAGCGTAGCGGCAAAAATCGGTAAGGAGTTCATGAGCCACCTGTCGCTGGGGGTAGAGGTAACGCCGTCAAAGTATTTCTACGCTATGGCCGGCTATAGCTACAGGCGCAGCAACGAGCTTTCCATAGCGGAGGGCGGCGCCGGAACAGGCTTCTCGTTTGGGTTGGGCATACTCCTGAAGCACTTTGAGCTCACCTATGCGCGGGCAATCTACCACGCCGGAGGGGCAACAAACCACTTTGGAATTGTGCTGAAGTGAAAGAAAACGGGAGCTGTAAAATTTTGAATTGAAAAAATACGAAATCTAATGGAGAACATCATCATTGCCATCGACGGGTACTCATCGTGCGGAAAGAGCACGTTTGCCAAGGCCATAGCGGCGAAGCTGGGCTATACCTTTATCGATTCCGGTGCCATGTACCGCGCAGCAACGCTGTACGCCATGCGCCGCCACCTGATAAACGCCGACGGAAGCGTGAAAAAGGAGGAGCTGACCGCAGCGCTGCCGCTCATCGATGTCAAGCTTTTGCGCAGCGCGCAGAGCGGAGAGAACAGCGTTTTTCTGAACGGCGAAGACGTTACGGACGAAATACGCTTATCCGGCGTATCGAACAACGTGAGCCGCGTGAGCGAACTTGCCCCGGTGCGAGAGCAGATGGTTGCGCTGCAGCGCGCAATGGGGCAGAGCAAGGCAATCGTAATGGACGGGCGCGACATCGGGACGGCTGTTTTTCCGCGCGCCGAGCTCAAGATTTTTATGACGGCATCGCCCGAAATTCGCGCGCAGCGCCGCTACAGAGAGCTGGTAGCAAAGGGGGTGAAGACTTCGCTTGGCGAGGTGGAGCGCAACATCCGGCAGCGCGACGCCATAGACGAAAACCGCGCGGTAAGCCCGCTCCGCAAAGCCGACGATGCCCTGCTGCTGGACAACAGCCACATGAGCGTAGATGAGCAGGTAGCGTGGGCGCTAAAGCTGATTACTTCCACTCAACCTTAGCCGCTTTTGCTATTTTTTTGGGAATGTCGGTGTTATCTATCTTGCCGCAAAACAGCTCGCTGCCCTCGCCAATGGCGTACACGGGTACCATAGTTCCGGTATGCCCAAAGGTGCTGTAGCCCCCGCCGCTCTTGGCGCTTACCATGCGCATGATGCTTTTTGTCAAAGATTCTGTCCTTTTCAGCGTGCAGGGGGTATCGTCGCTTGCGGGGAGTACTTCGGCGCTTGCGGCGAATAGATTTCTCAGCGTCATCTCATTGTCGTAGCTGATGGCTATGCCCATGTTCGCCGTAAGCCACGACTTTAGCTCGCTGTACGAGGTGGCTTTTTCCAGCAACCGATTTAGCTTTTCCTCCGAGGCTTTTTGCTTTTCCAGCCCTTGTGTGTCGGTGCTGCCGCCTTCGCCGGAGCCAACGCCCAAGCCGCCTGTTTCGTGGTCGGCCGTAACCACAATCAGCGTTTGCTTGGGGTATTTGCGGTAGAAGTCGAGCGCAACTTTTACCGCGTCCGACAGGTCCATTACTTCGCGCACCATGCTGCCTGCATCATTGCTGTGCGAAGCCCAGTCTATCTTTCCGCCCTCCACCATGAGAAAAAATCCCTTGCCGTTTTGCAGCTTCTCTATGGCCAGCGCAGTGGTTTGCGTCAGCGTGTAGTCGTCGCTCGCCTTATCTATGGCGTAGGGGTAGGCATTTTGCGGCTTGCTTTCGGGTTGCAGCAGCAGCAGCTTCGGCGCGGTGGACGATTGGCAGTCGGACAGGCTGCGCACAACCGTGTAGCCGTTTTGCGCTATCAGGTCAAAAACGCTTTCCTGCTTCCCGTCCTTACCCAAAGGATTGAGAAAGCCTGCCCCCGAAAAGAAGTCGAATCCGCTCTTTGCCAAATCCTGCGCAACTTCGTAGTACATGCTGCGCGAAGGCTGGTGAGCGTAAAATGCAGCAGGCGTGGCGTGGTCTATGCTTACGCTGGTGCTTATGCCCACCTTGTAGCCTTTTTCTTTGAGCCGGCAGGCAATGCTGGTAAAGCTCTCCGTAGCGTCTTCGTTCATTCCGAGGCGGCCGTTGCGAGTTTTGCTTCCGCACGCAAATGCAGTGCCCGAGGCGGCAGAGCAGGTAACCAAGCTGGAAGCCGAGTAGGTTGTGGCAAATCCTGTTGCGGGAAAGGTAGAGAAAGCCAGCGCTCCGGAGCCTGTTGCCTTAGCGCTCCGAGCAGCAAGGTAATCTTCGGTAAGCGTTACGGCGCCAAACCCCATGCCGTCGCCAACGAACAGAAATATGTACTTTGCCTGCGACCAGGCAAGCGTTGCGCTCAGCGCAAAAACGGTAAAAATAAAAATCTTTTTCATCTACTGTATAGCTTACTGGTTTATAGTTTTTAGTTTTTAGTTTTTAGTTTATCGCCGGCGACAGCTGTCTCCCTCCCCCAAATCGCAAAGGGTAGCGCCTACTTACACCGGCAGGCGCACAAAGTTAGAAAAAAATCCAACACCCCCAATTTTTCCATAGGATATGGACATCACTCCAGCTTAAACACAATCGGTAAAGTGTAGTATACATCCACTTGCTTACCGTCTTGCTTACCCGGAATCCATTTCGGCATTGCTTTCACTACGCGAATGGCTTCGCTGTCGCAATCCGTACTCAGCGGTTGTACTGTCCGAATGTCATCAATAGAGCCGTCTGCGCGTATAATGAAGCTTACCACAGCACGTCCTTGAATACCTTGCTCAAAAGCGGTTTTTGGGTATTTAATGCTATTTTGCAGCCATTTCATCAGCGCGGTCTCGCCACCCGGAAATTGGGGCATCTCCTCTACGGCGGTGAAAACTTTTTTAGCAGCAGCTTTCTTTTTTGTTTCAACAAGAATAACGCCCTTGGCTCCACGCGCACCGTAAAGAGCCGTTGCAGAGGAGTCTTTCAGGACAGCAACGCTCGCTATGCTGTCGGGTTGCAGGCGCTCCAAATCATCGTACGTGGACACTACATCGTCAATAATAATGAGTGCGCCTGTACGCCTTATTTTAATATCCGTGGCATTCTTTTCGGAAGCAGCCGTGCTTTTCGGGTTCTGGTTGAAGCTGTTGAAAATCAGCAGCGCGGCGATTACCGGCAAAACAAGTAAATACTTTGCCAACCCTAATCGCGGGGTTTCGTTTTTGTTCATCATAGAAATTCTTTTTTTTAAAGGTGAAACGTTGAAATTATTGGTGATTGTTGCTATAGCCTTGTGGTAAGTTAAGCGCAGGAGGTGAAGCTGGTAGTGCTCCCTGCCCAATCCCGCATTGATGACCGAGCGGTCGGCCAAGTACTCTAAGTTCATACGAATTTCCCTTTTCATCAGCCGGACGAAAGGGTTGAACCAGCAAAAGGCGGTCATGATCTCAGCGGCCATCACGTCTAAGGAGTGGCGCTGGCGGACGTGCGTTGCCTCATGCCGGATAATTTCTTGCAGCTCGCACGCCGGATACTGCTGCGGGTCTAAAACGATATAGCGGAAAAACGAAAACGGCGTTTGCAGGCCTTTTTTCCGGTAAACTGTTTGCCCGTCGACTTTCATTTTTTGCGCTTGAAGCAGCAGCGAGCATACGCTGGCGACCTGCGACGCCATGCGGACAAGCGCAACCGTTACGCCCAGCAGGTAGGCTCCGGCTATCAGCGCAGGTAGGCAGCTCGCCAGCGAAAAGCCATCGCCGGGCTGCCCCCCATTGGCCGTTACCGTAACCTCATTCAGGTAGTAGCTCGGGAGCAGGCTGCTGCCGGACGCTACCTCGTAGCTCAGCAGCCGGAGTACATCCACCAAAGGGTAGAGCAGGGCGATAGCCGGTATGGACAGCAGCAGAACGCGCTTCCACCGGAAAAACGTATCGCTACGGAAAAGCAATCCGTAAGAGCCGTACAGCACGGCAATAGCGATGTTGACTTTTATCAGATAAGTAAAAAATTCCATAGCGTAGCGGTTTATTTTTGCTTAATCACCTGTTTTGCTTAATCATTCGTATAATATCGCTCAAATCGCTTTCCGTCAGCTTTTCTTCCCGCGCAAAGAAGCTAACCATTTCCTTGTACGAATTTTGGAAGAAAGTGGAAACCGCGCTGTCCACGTATTCGCTTTTATACCGGTCCTGCTTGATTTTCGGGCGGTACTCGTAGGTGTTGCCGTAGAGCTTGGAGGCGACGTAGCCTTTAGCTTCCAGCTTTTTGATAATGGTAGCAACGGTAGTGTAGGGCGGTTTAGGCTCGGTGTACATTTCGCGGTAATCCTTGACAAAGCCTTTGCCAGCTTGCCAAATGTATAGCATTAGCTGCTCTTCTTGAGGTGTTAACTGTTCCATAATCAATCTACTATTTTTACGCAAATCTACGTATTTTACGTAGATTGCGCAAGTGAATTGGCAAAAATCTTTATAGAATTAATATAGATTAACTTTTGTGAAGGTGTAATATGTTGACAATCTATATAGTATGGGTTATGGAAAATTCCTGCCTTCGCGGGAATGACAGGTTGATGGAAGTGATAAAAACGCGAATAAATTTGCATATCACGTGCGCGAATATTACCTTTGCAATCGCATTTATCGGCAGCGTAAGGCGTTGCCGGATTGTCTAAGGGTGAGCGCATGCAATAAAGTTTTACAATTACAAAATGAAATAAAAGTATAATACAGGCAATAGAATTATAAAATATTAATCATAGAGCTTTTAGCTCTTATTCTCAGATTAGCGAAATCTACCAATTTCAAGTCAGAGAGAATAAGTACGCGAAAGTTCACGCTCATAAGGCGTGAACTGTTTGTGCTTATTTACTGACAAAGGTTTTGGTAGAGCCTGCTAATCTAAATAAGCAATCAACGAACAGCTTTACGCTTTTTTGTTGGCCGATGAGTTTAAGAGTTTGAACTATAAACTCTTAATGCAGCGCAAACAGTATGCTATTCAATTCTTTAGAATTTGCCATCTTTTTACCGGTCGTTTTTCTAATATACTGGAGTATCAGTAAAAACGTAAAGGCGCAGAATCTCTTTTTGCTTGCCGCCAGCTACTTCTTCTATGGCTGGTGGGACTGGCGATACCTATCGCTGGTTTTGCTTTGCTCGGTAACCAACTATACCGCAGGCATCCTGATGATGAGAACCGGTGCGCAAAAGCGGCGGAAGATTATCCTTACGGTTTGCTGTTTAGTTTCTCTGGGTGTGCTGGGCGTGTTCAAGTATTACGATTTTTTTATAACCTCCTTTGCAGATGCGTTTAGCATATTTGGCTTTCATCTGAAAATTAATACATTAGAGTTAATTCTTCCGGTCGGTATCAGCTTTTATACTTTTCACACGCTGAGCTATACCATTGACATTTACCGGCGAAAATTTGAGCCGACCAAAGATGCCGTATCCTTCTTCCTTTTTGTGAGCATCTTCCCGCTGGCAATGGCAGGCCCTATTGAGCGGGCTACGAATTTATTGCCCCAAATTTATAAGCGCAGAACTTTCGATTATGCTTTGGCTGTAGATGGAATACGCCAAATTCTGTGGGGGCTGTTCAAAAAAATGCTCATCGCCGATAGCTGCGCCGCCGTAGCCAATAATATTTTTAGCAATTCCGCTATCTATCCGGGCAGTACGTTAGCTTTGGGCGCCATTCTTTTCGCTTTCCAAATTTACGGCGACTTTTCAGGCTACTCGGATATGGCGGTAGGGATAGGAAAGCTATTAGGGTTCAAATTCTTACGCAACTTTAATTTCCCCTATTTTTCACGTGACATTGCCGAATTTTGGAGGCGCTGGCATATTTCCTTGAATACTTGGTTTCGCGATTACTTATACATTCCTCTGGGCGGAAGCCGTGGGGCTAAATGGATAGTCGTTCGCAATACGTTTATTATCTTTCTTGTCAGCGGCTTTTGGCATGGCACCAGCTGGACATTTATCGCATGGGGAGCCTACCATGCACTCCTGTTTCTACCGTTTATTTTGTCAGGCAAAAATCGGAAATATACCAATACGGTAGCAGAAGGAAAGAAACTCCCCAACCTGAAAGAGCTGCTCCAAATGGCGCTCACGTTTGCTCTGGTGGCTTTTGGCTGGATACTGTTCCGTGCCGAAAGTATAGCTCAGGCATGGAATTATATTTTGGGGATGTTTTCTTCACCCGGGTTTATAGTTCCCCAATCAGTTAGCAACAAAAGTTTGATGGTTTTAATCCTTTTCATTCCTGTTTTCATGATAATGGAATGGCTGGGGCGAGAAAACCAGTATGCAATTGAGAAAATAGGGTTGACATGGAAAAAGCCCATCCGATACATCCTATACTATGCAATTATCATGGCTATTTTCATGTTCGCAGGTAATTCATCGGATTTTATTTATTTTCAATTTTAACCTATGAGAAAGTTTATTCTTAAAGTAGTCGGGTTCGCATTAGCAGTAATAATACCGATATTTTTTTTAGTTTTTCTACCTCCTACGCCAAGGTCTTTACAAGCTCCGATTTTTGCAGAGCTGCAAAAAGATTCCCTGTTGAAGCATGTCGAATCGCCGAGAATTATTTTTGTAGGCGGTTCTAATCTTAGCTTTGGGATAAACTCTCAAACAATACGCGACTCATTCAATATTAATCCGATCAATACGGCTATTAGTGCAGGTCTTGGATTAAAATACATGATGGATCATACTATTCAGTATGTTAAAAAGGAAGATATCGTTGTACTTGTACCTGAATATGATCATTTTTTTAGAGAATATGAATATATTTCTGATGAATTATTAAGAATTGTTGCGGATGTCAACCACGACAATTATAGATTATTAAGCGCAAAGCAGCGGTTTAATCTGCTTTCATTTATACCGAAATTTTCTGTTTCGAAGCTAAGCCCACTAAGATATTTTAATATAGAAGTAGTTGATTATCAAAGCATCCATTCATTTAATCAGTATGGAGATACGTACAAGCACTGGGGGCTTGAAAAAAAGACTATTGCATCCACCACCATTGCCGGAAAGTTTAATCCGGAAGTTATACAGGGAGTAAAAAAATTTCAATCTGATATTTCTTTAAAAGGAGCCATTTTGTTTGTCTCCTATCCTTCCCTTCAAGATATTTCATTCTTTAAATCGGTAAAAGCAATAAAAGATGTCGAGGCAAGCTACATACAAAATGGCTTCACCGTTTTAGGAACGCCCGAAAGATACATGATGCCCGATTCCCTTATGTTTGATACTCGCTATCATTTGGGTAAAAAGGGATTGGATTACCGGACGCAGCTACTTATTGAAGATTTAAGGGAATATCTGAAGAATAGCCATCCATAGGCAGCCGCCCTTTATGCTCAGAGGCATTTTTTCCATAAAGCAAGCGTTTTTGCTATTTTTTTTGTACCTTTGTAAGTTAGTTTTTCTGCGTTCACATTTCGTCGGCAACTGTAGAAGTGTGCGCTATGATATTAAAAATACTACTACTTTGATGCTTGATATATAATGACAAAAAAGAAAAACCAGCCTTCAACCACCGGCGCGGCTACCGTCCGGCAGCTGTGCGCTACCGTAGCCGAGGCCATGCTCGACAAAAAAGCGCAGAACGTGGAAAGCCTCGACCTCACCTCAATTGACGGCGCAATAGCCTCCTGCTTTGTGCTCTGCAATGCCGACTCTACCACGCAGGTTGAAGCAATTGCCGATAACGTAGAGGAGCAAGTACGAAAAACTTTGGGAGAAAAACCCATACGCCGCGAAGGGTTTGAAAATGCTATCTGGATAATACTCGACTACGTGGATGTAATGGTGCATATTTTCCAAACGGAGGCGCGCAGCTTCTACCGCCTCGAGCAGCTATGGGCTGACGCCGAACAGCAGCGCTACAGCGACGAGCGCCAACCGGCAAAAGAGGAAGCGGCATCCGTAAAGGCGCCTGCAAAGAAAAAAGCGGCAACGGTAAAGCCTGCCGCCGCAAAGAAAGCTGCTGCCACAAAGAAAACTGCTGCCACAAAAACCGCAGGCGCTGCAAAGAAGGTTACGAGCGCAGCGGCCACCAAAGCAGCGCCCAAAAAGGCAGCAACGGCAAAAGAGAAAACAGTAATCGCAGTTAAGAAATCAAGTAAAAAATAGACAACCCTAATGAAGATGGAGCAAAACGACAAAAAAATAAAGCAGCTTGCCGATAAAGGGCTGCGGAGTAACGGCAAGCCCAACAACTCCGTATGGTGGATTTACGGCCTGATTATGGCAGGTATATTCGGTATTCATTTTTTTTACACTTCCGGCAACCCTACGGAAACAACGTGGCGCGAAGTGCGCACCAAAATGATAGCAAGCGAGGATGTCTCCAAAGTTGTGGTGATTTCCAACGCCCGCAAGGTTGAGGTGTACATCAAGCCCGACAGGCTGGAGAAGTATGCCGGCCGATTTAAGGGCGCTTTTGACTCGCCGGCAAAGCAGGGGCCGCACTTCTTTTTTTCTATTGGAGATGTCAAAGCTTTTCAAGACCAGCTGACGCAGGCGCAGGTAAATATTGCCGAAAACGACCGCATTGAGCCGACATTTGAAGAGCATACGGACTACTTCGGCAACCTCGTGGGGTGGCTGCTGCCGGTTGTGCTAATCATTGGCATATGGATGTTCTTTATGCGGCGGATGGGCGGCGGCGGATTCGGCGGCGGAATTTTCAGCGTGGGAAAATCCAAAGCGCAGCTCTTTGACAAGGACAGCAAGGTGCGCATTACCTTTAACGATGTGGCCGGGCTGGAGGAAGCCAAGGTGGAGATTATGGAAATTGTAGATTTCCTGAAAAACCCCAAGCGATATACCGACCTCGGCGGGAAAATTCCCAAAGGTGCGCTGCTTGTAGGCCCTCCGGGTACGGGAAAAACCCTGCTGGCAAAAGCTGTTGCCGGCGAAGCAAACGTCCCCTTCTTCTCCCTCTCCGGCTCCGATTTTGTGGAAATGTTTGTAGGCGTGGGGGCATCCCGCGTACGCGACTTGTTTAAGCAGGCAAAAGAAAAAGCGCCCTGCATTATCTTCATTGACGAAATTGACGCTATTGGCCGCGCGCGCGGCAACAAAACAGCCTTTACCACCAACGACGAGCGCGAAAACACCCTGAACCAGCTCCTCACCGAAATGGACGGCTTTGCCTCCAACTCCGGCGTAATCATTCTTGCGGCAACCAACCGCGCCGACATCCTCGACCGTGCGCTGCTGCGCGCCGGCCGCTTCGACAGGCAAATTCACGTTGACCTACCCGACTTGAGAGAGCGCCTCGAAATATTCAAGGTGCACCTCCGCGGGCTAAAGCTGGTGGATGGCTTTGAAATTGACTTTTTGGCTAAGCAAACGCCCGGCTTCTCCGGCGCGGACATCGCCAACGTATGCAACGAGGCGGCGCTTATTGCCGCCCGCAAAATGAAGCCTAACATCGATAGGCAGGATTTTCTCGACGCGGTTGACCGCATCGTTGGCGGGCTGGAGAAGAAAAGCAAAATCATCTCGGCAGAGGAAAAGCGTACCATTGCCTTTCACGAGGCCGGCCACGCCACTGTGAGCTGGCTGCTGGAGCATGCCAACCCGTTGGTAAAGGTAACGATTATACCGCGCGGCCGCTCGCTTGGCGCCGCGTGGTACTTGCCCGAAGAGCGGCAAATAACCACGCAGGAGCAGCTGCTGGACGAAATGGCGGCAACCCTTGGCGGACGAGCCTCGGAGGAGTTTACGTTCCGCAAAATTTCGACCGGTGCGCTCAACGACTTGGAGCGCGTTACAAAGCAGGCGTACTCCATGATTGCCTACTTTGGCATGAGCAGCAAGCTGCGCAACCTGAGCTACTACGATTCAACGGGGCAGGAGTACTCGTTCTCGAAGCCCTATAGCGAAAAGACCGCCGAAACCATTGACGAGGAGGTACAGGCGCTGATAGACAAAGCGTACAAGCTGGCCAAGCAGGTGCTGGCGCAAAATAAGAGCGGGCTGAAGCAGCTGGCGGAGCTGCTGCTGGAGCGCGAGGTTATTTTTAGCGAAGACTTGGAAAAAATATTCGGCAAGCGCAAGGGCGACAACCACGAGCTGTTCATCACAGCCGCTCCCACCGGCGATAGCGCCCAAGCCGCTGCTGCCGACAATGCCGCTACCGACAGCGCCCCCGAAGTGCGGGAAAAGCCAAAGCGGAAGCCCCGCAAGCCCAAGGTCGAGGTTGAGGTCGAGGAGGCTGCCGAGCCTGCGCCGGAACCTGCTAAGGCTGCGGAACATTCGCTGTTTGATGTTCTTATGCCGCCGCCGGCCGCTGCCGAAAGTCAAAAGCAGCCAAAGCAGGAGGAAAATGCGCCCGCACAGGACGACGAAAAACGGACATGAGTGTTTTTTACTTAAAAGCTAATGATGTATGGAAACAGGTTGGGTAAAAGTATATGAAGCTGCCGACGCCGTAACGGCAGAGCTGCTAAAGCAGCGCCTCGAAAAGGAAAATATATACGTGGTAATGCTTAATCACCGCGATTCGGAGCTGGGATTTGGCGAGGTTGAGCTGTACGTGCACGAGCTGAACAGAGAGGCAGCAGTAAAGTTGATTTCACAGTAGTAATAAAATAATAGCAACTGCACTTCATCCATGAAGCTAAATAACTTGCTTACACGACTGTTGTCGGGAGCGGCGTACGTGGCGCTGATGTTGGGGTCGCTATACTTTTGCCCGCAAGCCTTTGCCTGCGTCATGGCATTTGCAATGGCGGTATCCATGTACGAGTTCTACGGTATTGCCGCAAAAATAGGGGCAAGCCCCCAGCGCGTTGCCGGATTGCTGTGCGGCGTGGCGGTGTTTGCGGCCTGCTACGTCGGCTCGTTTGGCTTGGCAGACAAATCTTACAGCCGCATTTTCTTTTACCTGCCGGTGCTGCCGGCTGTTTTTGTGTTTTTTGCAGAGCTTTTTCGCAAAAAGAGCGCCCCGTTCACCAACATTGCCTACACGCTGCTGGGCGTTATATACGTTGCGCTGCCGTTTTCGCTTACAAATTTTGTGTATAAAGTTGCCGGAGTAAACGCCATGTGCAGCTTTTTTGTTTTGCTTTGGGCAAACGATACCTTTGCCTACCTCTTTGGCATTGCCTTTGGCCGGCACAAGATGTTCCCTTCCATTTCTCCCAAAAAATCGTGGGAAGGCTATGTTGGCGGCATACTTTCGGTAGTAGCTGCTGCGTGGGCGCTGCACCGGCTGTTTGGCGATGTGGAGCTGGTGCACATGGTAGCTTTTGGCGTCATCATTTCGGCTACCGCCGTGCTTGCCGACTTGGTGGAGTCCATGCTCAAGCGTAGCGCCGGCGTTAAGGATTCGGGTACTATCATGCCCGGGCACGGCGGCCTGCTCGACAGGTTCGACGCCGCGCTGCTATCGCTGCCGCTGGTATTTGCGTACATGCAAATGTTTATGTAGAGAAATTTTTTTTTAAAATCAATAGCGTATGAAAATATCAGTAGTAGGAACCGGTTACGTAGGCTTGGTGAGCGGCGCTTGCTTTGCCGAAACAGGAATAACCGTAACCTGCGTGGACGTAAACCAATCGAAAATTGCCGCGCTCAACGCCGGACAAATTCCAATATGGGAGCCGGGGCTGGATGATGTGGTGCGGCGTAACGCCGAAAAAAAACGCCTGCGCTTCACCACCTCGCTCGGCGACAGCTTGGAGGATGCCGACGCTGTGTTTATCGCGGTAGGAACGCCCTCGGGCGAAGACGGCAGCGCCGACCTGAGCTACGTTCTGCAGGTTGCCTCGGAGATAGGGAGGCATCTTGACCGCTACATGGTGGTGGTAACCAAAAGCACCGTGCCGGTAGGCACTTCGCGCCTCGTAAAGCAGGCCGTGCAGAAAGAGCTCGACGCGCGCGGCGCAAAGGTCGAATTTGACGTAGCGTCAAATCCTGAATTTTTGAAGGAAGGCAACGCTGTTGAAGATTTCCTGAAGCCCGACAGAATTGTAATCGGTATTGAGGCCGAGCGGGCGCAAAAGCTGATGGAGAGGCTCTACAAGCCGTTTTTGCTCAACGGGCACCCGATTATTTTCATGGATATTGCCTCGTCGGAGCTGACAAAGTACGCTGCCAACGCAATGCTGGCAACAAAAATCAGCTTTATGAACGACATTGCCAACCTCTGCGAGCTGGTGGGCGCCGACGCTACGCTGGTGCGCAAAGGCATTGGTAGCGACCCGCGCATTGGCGGACAGTTCATCTATCCGGGCGCGGGATACGGCGGCAGCTGCTTCCCGAAGGATGTGAAAGCTATCATAAAAACGGCCACCGAGTACGGCCATTCGCTCGAAATACTAAAATCGGTGGAGCGGGTCAACGAGCGGCAAAAGGATTTAATCTTCAACAAAATTCGCAGCTACTTTGGCGGCGACCTCAAGGGCAGGCGAGTAGCCATCTGGGGGCTTGCCTTCAAGCCCAACACCGACGATATGCGCGAAGCGCCGGCGCTTACCGTAATCCGCCGCCTGCTGGAGCACGGCGCGGTTGTGGCGGTGTATGACCCTGTAGCTATGGACGAGGCAAAAAAATACGTCGGCAGCAGCGTGGCGTACTCCCAATCGGCCGACGAAGCGCTGAAGGATGCCGAGGCGCTGGCGCTCATGACGGAGTGGCCGGAGTTCCGCACGTTCGATTACGACACGGCAAAGCTGCTGATGAAAACCCCTGCCGTATTTGACGGCCGCAACATATACGACCCTGCAGAAATGAAAATTCACGGGTTTACCTACTACGGAATAGGGAGAACTAAAAACTAAGAACTAAAAACTAAGAACTAAAAACTAAGAACTAAGAACTAAAAACTAAGAACTAAAAACTAAAACTCTTACTTCTACTCCTAAAAAAAATTATGAAGCGTATATTAGTAACCGGCGGCGCCGGATTTATCGGGTCGCACCTGTGCGAGCGGCTGCTGAGCGAAGGGAACGATGTGCTGTGCCTCGACAACTACTTCACGGGGAGCAAGGCAAATATTGCCCACCTGCTGAGTAACCCCTTTTTTGAGCTGGTGCGCCACGACGTAATCGCGCCGTTTTACGCGGAGGTAGACGAAATCTACAACCTGGCGTGTCCTGCCTCCCCTGTGCACTACCAGCACAACCCTATCAAGACGATAAAAACGTCGGTAATGGGCGCTATCAACATGCTGGGGTTGGCAAAGCGCATAAAGGCAAAAATCCTGCAAGCCTCCACCAGCGAGGTTTACGGCGACCCCGTTGTTCATCCGCAGCCCGAGGAGTACTGGGGCAACGTGAACCCCATCGGCATCCGCTCGTGCTACGACGAGGGCAAGCGCTGCGCCGAAACGCTGTTCATGGACTACCACCGGCAAAATGGTGTGCGCGTAAAAGTTGTGCGCATCTTCAACACCTACGGCCCCCGCATGAACCCCAACGACGGGCGCGTGGTGTCGAACTTCATTGTGCAGGCGCTGCGCGGCGAGGATATTACCATATACGGCAACGGCCTGCAAACGCGCAGCTTCCAGTACGTGGACGACTTGGTCGAGGGGCTTATCCGAATGATGAACACCGACGAAAGCGTTACAGGCCCCGTAAACATTGGCAACCCAAACGAATTTACCATGCTGGAGCTGGCCGAAAAGGTGCTTGCACAGGTAGGCTCAGCGTCAAAAATTGTCTTCCGCCCCTTACCCTCCGACGACCCCAGGCAGCGGCAGCCCAAAATTGACAAAGCCCACAGCCTGCTTAGCGGCTGGCAGCCCAAGGTGCAGCTGGAGGACGGGCTGAAAAAAACGGTTGAGTACTTCAGAAAACAATTAACAATTAATAATTAACAATTAATAATTAATAATTAATAATTAATAATTAATAATTGACAATGATAATTGGAAGTACACCATTATTGCCACAGTAAAATATTGATAAGGAGTTTGAAGATGGAGATAAATCCAAATTACAAAGAAGCCATATTTGCCATAAAAGAGGCTATTTTATGCAGCCAGTACAGAGCCGTTTCGACTAACAGAGAGCAGCTATCTCTCTATTACGGTATAGGAAGATATGTCTCTCTCAATTCGAGGGAAGTTTTTTGGGGAACGGTAGCTGTTGAGAATATTTCTGCATCGCTACAAAAGGAGCTACCCTGATTAAAAGGATTCTCGGCTGCAAACATAAAAAAAATGAGACATTTTTATGAAGAATGGGAGTTTGTCATAGATCGGTCGCCAGCGGCGACCGATTTGCAATTAAAAGAAAGCCAAAGTGCTATAAATCGGTCGCCGCTGGCGACCGATTTAGTTGTGAACGAAAATCTGTTGCTTGCCCAAATTCGCCAGCCGTTGGCTGGCGAATTTGACTGGAATGATTTTTTGAGTATAGGCTTTTCGCACCATATTGAAATCCTTAATAAAACATCTTCGTTGGAAGCTCGTATGTTCTACATTCACGAGTGCGCTACCCGATTTTGGAGCAAATATACCCTGCGCGACTATCTGAAAGCCGATATCTACGGCAAGCAAGGCTCCATGCCAAACAACTTCGCACAGGCAATGCCCGACATGAGGCAGGCGTTGAAAGCCATTGGGGTTTTCAAAGATGAGTATTTACTGGATTATATCAATGTGGAACAGCTCGACGAAAAAGAGCAGGATCTAGACGAAAGAGTAGTGGAGCACGCCATTGTTGCCAATATCAAAAAGTTTATAATGACCGCAGGATGCGATTTTTCTTTTATTGGCAACCAATATCGTGTGGAATAGAATTTGAAAATGAATCATCACATGCAAAAAATTTTGGTAACCGGCGCAAACGGGCAGCTGGGCAGCGAAATAAGAGCGCTGACGGCGAGCTCCGCCTCGCCGCTCGAATTTATTTTTACCGACGTGGCGGCGCTCGATATTACCAGCCCCGAGGCGGTGTCGGTATTTTTTGAAAATGCAAAGCCCAACTTCGTCATCAACTGCGCCGCCTACACCGCCGTAGATAAAGCCGAAACGGAAAAAGAGCTGGCGGAGTTAATTAACCACGTGGCCGTGGCAAACCTGACAAAGGCAAGCGCAGCAGCGGGCGCATACCTCATTCACATCTCAACCGACTACGTTTTTGACGGAAAAAAAAATACGCCCTACCACGAGGACGACGATACTAACCCGCAATCGGTGTACGGCCTGACCAAGAAGCGCAGCGAAAAAATCGTACTGAGTTACTCCGGCGGCATGGTCATCCGCACCGGCTGGCTGTACTCCAAGTTTGGCAGCAACTTTGTAAAAACCATGCTGCGGCTTGGCGCCGAAAGGCAGCAGCTCGGCGTGGTGTTCGACCAGGTCGGCACGCCAACCAATGCCGCCGATTTGGCGCGCTGTATTTTAAGCATTATCTTTAAGGTGTCAAAACACGAAAAAAAATTTGTGAGCGGCGTGTTTCACTTTAGCAACGAGGGAGTATGCAGCTGGTACGATTTTGCCCTGCAAATCATGAGGCTTGGCAAGCAATCCTGCAAGGTACTGCCCATTGAGAGCAACGCCTACCCAACGCCGGCGCCGCGCCCAAGCTACAGCGTGCTCAGCAAGGAAAAAATAAAAAAGACCTACGGCGTAGAGATTGCGCACTGGATAGACAGCTTGGAAACGCTGCAACTTTTTGAGTAGTCGGCTATATATGGACATTCTGATATAACCAACATAGCCAAAACAAATACTGAATCTCTAATTGTTAATTATTAATTATTAATTGTTAATTGTTAATTGCTAATTGCTAATGGAAAATTTCTCCTACCTCAACCCTGTCAAAATTATTTTTGGCAGGCAAACTATTGCCAAGCTGACCAACGAAATACCTTCCGGCGCTAAGGTGCTGGTTACCTACGGCGGCGGCAGCATCAAGAAAAACGGCGTGTACGAGCAGGTGAAAGCCTCGCTTACAGGCTTCGACTGGCTGGAATTTGGCGGCATTGAGCCTAATCCGCGCTACGAAACCTGCATGAAGGCTGTGGAGCTTATCCGCAAAGAAAAAGTAACTTTTCTGCTGGCCGTGGGCGGCGGCTCTGTTGCCGACGGTACTAAACTCATTGCGGCGGCTGTGAACTTTGAAGGAAATCCTTGGGACATCATCGCAAGGCATGCTCCGGTTGCCTCCGCCCTGCCCATTGGCGTGGTGCTCACGCTGCCCGCCACCGGTACCGAGATGAACGGAAACTCCGTAATCACCCGCGCCGCAACGCAGGAAAAGCTATCGTTCTCATCGCCGCTGGTGTACCCGAAGTTCTCCATTCTCGACCCGGAAACAACCTACTCGCTGCCGCCCCGTCAGGTATCAAACGGCGTGGTGGATGCCTTTGTGCACGTTGCCGAGCAGTACATCAACCCGCCGGCAAGCGCACCGCTGCAGGACTACTATGCGGAGAGCATACTCAAGGTGCTTATCGAGGAAGGGCCGAAAGCGCTGAGCGCGCCCAACGACTACAGCGTTCGCGCAAACGTAATGTGGGCGGCAACGATGGCGCTCAACGGGCTTATTGGGTGCGGCGTACCGCAGGACTGGAGTACGCACGATATTGGGCACGAGCTTACCGCCCTGCATGGCCTCGACCACGGGCAAACGCTGGCAGTGGTGATGCCCGGCGTGTGGCGTACGCTGCGTGCGCAAAAGTTCGAAAAGCTGCTGCAGATGGGCAAGCGCGTATTTGGCATTACCAACGGCGCTCCCGAAGCGCGGGTTGAGGCTGCCATTGACGCTACCGAGAACTTTTTCCGCTCGCTGGGCACAAAAACAAGGCTCTCCGAGTACGGGCTTGACGCAAGCATTATTGAGCCTGTTGCGCAGCGCTTTGCCGTGCGCGGGCACGCTTTCATCACCGCCGATATGGTGCGGGAGGCGCTGCGGCAAAGAGTATGATTGCGCTGAGCAACGGTGAGGAGGGTATTCTGGATATGAAACCCTACCTTGATAAGGGCATTTTCAGGGAATTACGGAATATATCGATGTTCAACTCCGTGAGACCTTTTATCGGGACAATACAGTGGGCAAACGAAGCCGACCTTTGCCCCGATACGGTGTACTTGGATAGCGTGAAGATTTGAAGTAATTCTTAATTCCTAATTCTTAATTCTTAATTAAAAAAAATGGTCGATAGCACAACCGCCATACGCCTGCTGCAAGCCCTCATTGCCACGCCCTCTATTTCGCGGGAGGAGGACGGCACGGCGAGCATTATTTTTGATTTTTTGCAGGAGCAAAAAGTATCCCCCAAGCGCCACCGTAACAACGTGTATTCGTTTTGCGCGCGCTACGACGCGGCCAAGCCAACCCTCCTGCTCTGCTCGCACCACGATACGGTGCGCCCCGCCGACGGGTATACGCGCGACCCCTTTGCGCCAAGCATTGAGGAAGGCAAGCTCTACGGCTTGGGCAGCAACGACGCCGGCGCCTCGGTGGTGGCGCTTGCGGCAGCGTACTGCAACTTTTACGGGCAGGCGCTACCCTTTAACCTTGTGCTGGCCATTGTTGCGGAGGAGGAGGTGCAGGGGCCAAACGGCATAGAAGCCCTCAAGCCGCTGCTTGGGGCAGTAAGCTGCGCCATTGTGGGCGAACCTACGCAAATGCAAGCGGCTGTGGGCGAGCGCGGGCTAATAGTGCTCGACTGCACCGCGTACGGAAAGCAAGGGCACGCGGCGCGTAATGAAGGCAATAACGCGCTGTACCGCGCCATGAGAGATATCAGGTGGTTTTGCTCGTTTCGCTTTCCGAAAATCTCCAAGCGCATGGGCGAGGTGAAGATGACCGTAACCATGATTAACAGCGGTACGCAGCACAACATCATCCCCGCCGAGTGCAAGTTTGTGGTGGATGTGCGCCCAACGGACGTTTACGGCAATGAGGAGATAGTGGATATTATTCGTGCCTGCACGTTGTGCGAGGTGCAGCCGCGCTCTACGCGCGTTCGCGCCTCCGCTATCCCCGATGAGCACCCGCTGGTGCAGGCTGCCGTGAGGCTTGGACGAAAAACCTACATATCGCCTACCACGAGCGACATTGCCCTGCTTCGCCTGCCCTCGCTCAAAATGGGCCCCGGCGACTCTGCCCGATCGCACTCCGCCGACGAGTACATCTACCTAAGCGAAGTAGAGGAGGCCATTCCGCTCTACGGAGCGCTGCTGGAAAATCTTGACTTACGGTAACCTGTAGAAAACATCATACTTTTTTAATCGCCGCAAAAAAACTTTGCAATTTCGTAGCAATCTTGTAGCACTTTCATTATTTTTATAAACTATTTGTACCTAAAAAATATCATAATACCATGTCAATAGAAAAACAGGAAGACGTTAGGCAAAAAGCCTACTCCGAAGCCATGCGCTACATGGAAAACGCCCGGCAAACCCTGCAAAAAGCCCGCAAGGAAGATGACAACTATCATGA
>JAISGH010000002.1 GCA_031263185.1 Prevotellaceae bacterium
TAAACTTTCATTGGGAGAACATAATGATTTGCAAAAAGCAATTATTGAAGAGTTTTTACCGCGATTTGGTAAAGATTGTACGGTTTTATATATAGGCGACACTGCCAATAAAATACTGCATATTGAAGAAGACAGGCTCAAAGAATTGAATTTTTTTGAACTGCTGCACGATGAATTACCTGATATTATCGCCTACGATGAAACGAACAATTGGCTGTATCTCATTGAAGCAGTTCACAGTTCCGGTCCAATGAACGAAATAAGAGTTTTGGAGCTGAAGAAAATGTTGAAAAGCTGCACTGCCGATTTGATATTTGTTACCTGTTTTCAAACAAAAGATATCTTTAGAAGATGGGCAAAAGATATAGCATGGGAAACCGAAGCGTGGATTGCGGATAACCCCGACCATTTAATCCATTTCAATGGACACAAATTTTTAGGAGCATATAAATAACAGCTATGAACCATTGAAAGAAGTATTTCCGGTGTTAAGATGAGTGGAAGAAGATAAAAATAAATTCAATATATGAAAACTGCAAATTCTTTTTCTATCCGCGATTTTTCCTTAGCAAGTACCGCACCGGAATATTGGCGGCGGCGTACCCAATGAGCATCACGGTGGCTATTACGAGCGCAACGTCAGCGGGGCTAACCTTGACGGGGTAGGCGTCCACCACAAAGTTGCCGCTCAGCTTGATGAGCTTAAAGTGTACCTGCGCGCAGCACGCCGCAAGCCCCAGCGCCACGCCGGCAGCGCAGCCCAAAAGGGAAATCATTACGCCCTCCGTGATAAAAATACGGCGCACCAAGCTGTCCTGCGCTCCGAGGCTGTGCAGAATTTTTATATCCTTCTTTTTTTCAATAATGAGCATGGTGAGCGAGCCGATGGAGTTGAACGAGGCCACCAGCAGCACAAAGGTGAGGATAAAAAATATAGCCCACTTTTCGCCCTGCATCATGCGAAAAAGCACCTCATTTTGCTCCTCGCGCGTCTGCACTTTCAGCTCGCTGCCCAAAATTTTTTGCACCTCTTTTTTCACGCTTTTAGCGCTGGCGCCGGGCTTGAGGTACAGCTCTACGCTCGACACCTCCCGCTCGTAGCCAAGCAGCCGCCGCACCACATCCAGCGGCGCGAACACGTATCGGGAGTCGGCATCCATCTCGACAGAAAAAATTCCCGCCGGCTTCAGGTAGTCGCTGGTATAAGCCTCGCTCGGGTTGATGAGCTGCAAGCGCAGCCCCCGCTTAGGAAAGTACACCCACAGCATGTCAAAAAAGCTGGGGCGCAGGTTGAGCGTTCCGGCAACCACCTTGCCCACAATGGCCATATCCACGTCGCCCTTCCTGACGGCGGCCTCGCCCTCAATGATGCTTCCGGCAATGCCGGAGCGCCGCAAAAATGTTTCGTCCACGCCGCGCACGGTGGCCAAGTGCTGCCGGTCGCGGTACATGAGCGCTGCATTCTCCTCCAGCGCTTCGGAGTAAAACGCCACCCCCTCTGCCTTCTTAACGCTGCCGAAATCAAACTGCCGGACGTCAAAAACCTTACCCTCTACGGCGGTGATTTTGAGGTCGGGCGAGAGGGTGTTGTACAGCGAGGTGATGAGGCTGTCAAGCCCGTTATACACCGATAGCGCTACTACCAGCGCAAACACGCCTACGGCCACGCCCACCGCGCTCACCAGCGATATGATGTTGATGGCGTTGTGCGATTTTTTGGCAAGCAGGTACCTGCGGGCAATGAAAAATGATGGTTTCACAATGATGGTTTCACAATGATGACTTCACAATGATGGTTTCACAATGATGACTTCACAAGGTTTAAAAAAATCATAGATTTCAAGTTCTTTCAGCAAGTTCTTTCAGCAAGTTCTTTCAGCTCAAAATACTTTTCGCTCTTTCCAACCCCTCCGCCAGCGCGTGCACTTCGTCAAGCGTGTTGTAGCAGGCAAAAGAGGCGCGCACCATGCCCGTCAGCCCATAGCGCTGCATCACCGGCTCGGCGCAGAGCGTACCGCTGCGCACGGCAATCCCCTGCTTGTCGAGCACCTGCGCAAGGTCGAGGTGGTGAATGTTTTTAAAGGCAAACGAAACAATGCCGCTTTTTCGCGGAGTGTTGCCGTAAATGGTGAGGCCGCCTATGCTTTGCAGCCGGTCGGTAGCGCAGCGCAGCAATTTTTCTTCGTGCAATTGTATATCGTTGACGTTGAGCGATTTGAAAAACTCTATGGCTGCCCCAAGCCCAATGGCGCCGATGTAGTTGGCTGTTCCCGCCTCGAACTTGTACGGAAGGTCGGCGTAGGTAGTCTTGGCAAAAGTTACGGATTTTATCATATCTCCGCCACCCTGGTAGGGTGGCATTTCGTTCAAATATTTTTCTTTTGCGTACAGCGCCCCTATGCCGGTAGGCCCGTAGATTTTGTGCCCCGAGAAGGCGTAAAAATCGCAGTCCATCTGCTGCACGTCCACAGGGCCATGCGGCACCCCCTGCGCACCGTCCACCAGCACGGGAACGCCCAGGGCATGGGCTGCGCGGCTAATTTCGTCCACGGGATTGACGACGCCCAGCACGTTGGAGACGTGCGCTACCGCTATCAGCTTTGTTTTTTTTGATATTAGCGCGGGCAGCATGTCCATGCGCAGCTCGCCGCTATGGGCAAAGGGCAGCACCTTGAGCGTAGCGCCCTTGCGCTCGCACAGCAGCTGCCACGGCACAATGTTGCTGTGGTGCTCCATTTCCGTTACCAGAATTTCGTCGCCCGCTTTTACGTACCGCTCGCCAAACGCAAACGCCACCAAGTTGATACCCGCCGTGGTGCCGGCCGTAAAAATTACCTCGTGCGCCTTTGCCGCGTTGATGTACCCGCGGACGCTTTCGCGGGCGGCCTCGTAGCGCGCGGTGCACTGCTCGGCCATGCGGTGTACGCCGCGGTGAATATTGCCGTTGAGCGAAGTGTGCAGCTCGTTTACGGTATCAATTACCACCTGCGGCTTTTGCGAGGTGGCTGCATTATCTAAGTACACCAACGGCTTACCGTCAATGGTTTGCGACAGCAGGGGAAAAAATGAGCGGATATTCATGATTTTTGCCGGATAGATTCTTGTTTACAATCTGCTACATGCGCTGCTTACGCGCACGGCATGGCTTAGATGCAGGCGGCAGGCAGCAAATAAATACGCGCAAAGATAGCTTCTTTTTTTTACAATGCCCAGCTCACCCCGAAAAGGGAACTCATAGAAACTCCCCAAATGAGGTAACGAGGTTGATGTATTCGTATAACTATCTGCTACTGAGGTTGTTTTGTTAGAAAAATAAGGTTTGGAAATGAGGTTGAA
>JAISGH010000049.1 GCA_031263185.1 Prevotellaceae bacterium
TGCCAATCAGGTTGTCAGCAATGTGCACCTTGCAGAGGAAGCTACCCATGCACGTTTTTCGGACAAGCTACGCTTTGTTTTCATCGAGCTGCCCAAGTTCCAGAAGCGGGTAGATGAGCTGAAAACCAACACGGATATTTGGCTTTACTGCATCAAGAATTTGGCGCACCTGCAGGATGTTCCGGCGGAGGTAGTGGGTCAAATATTTCAGCGGCTATTTGAATTGGCACAGATAAAAAAGTTAACACATAAAGAAATGGAAGCATATCAGAGAAGCGTTTTAGAGTACGACGACATTGTTGACGCGCTTGATTTCGAGCGGCGGCGAAGCGAAGCATTAGGCGAAAAGCGAGGAATTGCCTTAGGCGAAAAGCGAGGAATAATGTTAGGCGAAAAACGAGGAATCGCGTTAGGCGAAAAACGAGGCGAAAAACGAGGAATTGCATTAGGCGAAAAACGAGGAATAGCATTAGGCGAAAAACGAGGCGAAAAACGAGGAATAACCATGGGCGCAGAAAGAGCCTACATTGGCTTTGTTCTTAGCTGTGCTGTCAGGGGAATGTCCCTCGAAGACATAGCCAGCCTGACTAAACTTTCCATAAGTCAAGTGCAAGCCATTTTGCAGGGACAGGATTAACGCCAAAATTTTTGCCTTATCCTTAGGCGTAGCCTTGGGGTGAGCGCAATTGACTTTATCGCTACCCTCCCCTTGCTATTCCCGCTTTCGCGGGAATAGCAAGGGTGAAAAATTCCGATAAGGGGGGATAATATGCTGATAGAAAAATTATTGCATCTCTACCGTTTCGATAGAGGCAGAATATGATGCCTATTTTGTCCGGTTGAAAACATTTACCTGAAAGAAACTAACAAAAATAATTCTACTATGCTGTTGATTATGTTTTTATCGACCATTGGAGTGTTCATTGTTATTGAGCGCATGTGTGGTCTGTCACCTTTACCGCGTTCACGCACCCCCTGGAGAGCGCAGGCCGGCTTTGAGTAGTACGAAGCGTTTAGCCCGGCGCAGCTACTTTGCTGCATTTTTCAATTAATTCGGGTATGGTGGCAAATACGTCGTCGAGTATGTAGCAGTTGCCCGTGCGCGGGTAGGATAGGTGCTTCTTTTCGTACAGGCTTTGCGCTGCTTGCAACACCTTGTCGGGGGGTAAAGCCGTACCATTGGCTGGCTTTCTTATTGCTTTAAACTTTATGTTAACCAAACACCAAAATCAAGAACAAATCCGGCAAACCTCTTACACCAAAGCCATTCGCTACATGAACAACGCGAAGGAAGTCCTGCAAAAAGCCCGAAAAGAGGGTAAGTACTACAAATATGTGCGTGTCAAGCATTGAAGATTCTTGAATTATGAAGCAAAAAAATTTATATACACCCGAAGCGTTTACCATTGGAGCGTTATTTTTCATTTGCGGCCTTGTCACATGGCTCAACGCTACGATTATTCCTTTCCTCAAGGTAGCCTGCGAGCTGAGCAACTTTCAGTCGTACTTTGTTACGTTTGCTTTTTACCTTGCTTACGCTGCCGTTGCCCTGCCGTCGTTGCGCCTGCTCGAAAAAACCGATACCAAAAGCGGTATGGCGATGGGACTAATGGCAATGTCGGCGGGAGCGCTCATTTTTGTACCTGCCGCCCTGCTGCGCACCTACCCGCTGTTCTTGCTGGGCTTGCTGGCATCCGGCGCCGGGCTTGGGCTGCTGCAAGCTGCAGTGAGCACGTACATAGCCGCGCCGGGCACGGACGAGAACGCACCAAGCGGCAGTAGCGTTGCGAATATTTGCAGCAGGGTTGCCGGTGTAGCCGGTACGCTGGCGGTGGGCAGCGTCCTGTTTTACAAGATAGACAGCTTTGAGGCGAGTATTCGGATAGCGGAGGGCGTGTCGCGCGCCGCCGAACTCGACACGCTGGCGCACAAGGCTGTTGCACCCTACCTTGCCATCGCGCTGGCGCTGGCGGCGGTAGCCTTTTGGGTAAAATCTTTGCCGCGCCCCACCCTCAACGCAGGAGAAAAGTGCACTGAACAGGAAAAAGATACGCCGGACGTTGACACCTTTCGCCTCCCGCGCTTTTGGCTTGGGCTGTTGACGCTCTTTTTGTACGTGGGGGCAGAGGTTATTGGCGTTGGCAGCATATCGCTTTACGGCAAAGCTGTCGGCATGAGCTTTGAGGTGGCCAAAGCGCTTCCGGCCTGCTGGCTTTTTGCCGCGCTTTTGGGCTGCCTGCTGGGCGCTTTTGTTGTGCCCAGGCATATCTGCATGGAGCGTGCGCTTGCCGTTTGCGCTGCTCTGGGCGTTATCTTCTCCGTTGCCGCCGTCAACGCTACCGGTTGGCTATCCGTTGCCTTTGTTGCGCTGCTCGGGCTATCCGGGTCGCTGGTGTGGCCATCCGTTTTTTCGTTATCCATGAAAAAAATGGGCAAGTACGCTAAGCTTGGCGCGGCTATCCTTGCTACCGGCGTGGCGGGAGGCGCTCTGCTGCCGCTTGCCTACGGCTACCTTGCAGACGCAGCCGGCTACCGGCAGGCGTACTGGATTTTGGCGCCCTGCTACGCAGCCATTCTGCTTTACGCAATCACAAACCTGCCGTCTGCCAAAAAGAAACACCAAAGTGGCATAATACAAAACATGAAGGAAAAAGCGTATGCCCTGCACCGTTGACATAACCATTTCGCCGGAAGTCGCCGCCAATCCGGATTGCCTCCGGCAGGCAGCAGCGCAGGCCTCGCATCTTACAGCAGGCGATGTGGGAGCTGTGCAGCTCGTGCGCCGCTCGGTTGACGCGCGGCGGGGAAAGGCGCTGCTGCAGCTAAAGCTCAACGTTTACCGGAACGGCGAGCAACCCCTCGACGCGCCTGCGCATTTCGGCTACCGCAATGTAGCGGGCAAGCCGCCTGTAATCATTGTTGGGGCAGGCCCCGCCGGACTTTTTGCCGCGCTAAAGCTGCTCGAAAAAGGGTTGAAGCCGGTGATTTTGGAGCGCGGCAAAAGCGTGAAGGAGCGCAAGCGCGATATCGCCAAGCTCACGCGCGAGCACATTGTTAACCCCAACTCCAACTGGTGCTTTGGCGAAGGCGGCGCCGGCGCTTACTCCGACGGCAAGCTTTACACCCGATCCGGCAAGCGCGGCAGCGTTGCGCATATTTTGCAGCAGCTGGTGCAGCACGGCGCTAACCCCGATATTCTGGTGGAGGCGCACCCACACGTTGGAACGGACAAGCTGCAGGGCATAGCTGCCAACATTCGCCAAACCATTTGCAGCTGCGGCGGCGAATATCACTTTGATACGCGCATTACCGGCATTATCGTAAAAAACGGCGTTGCCGGCGGAGTAGTCGACGAGCGCGGTGCGCGCTATGAAGGGATAGCGGTGGCGCTGGCTACCGGCCACTCCGCCTGCGATGTATACGAGATGCTCAATGAGCAAAAGCTGGCGCTGGAGGCTAAGCCTTTTGCCCTGGGCGTGCGCGTGGAGCACCCGCAGGAACTTATCAACGAAATACAGTACCACGGCAAAGGCTACTCGCCGCTTTTGCCGGCTGCCGCTTACAGCTTGGTCGCGCAGGTGCAGGGACGGGGAGTGTTTTCGTTTTGCATGTGCCCGGGCGGCATGGTGGTGCCGTCGGCTACAGCTCCGGGCGAGCTGGTGGTGAACGGTATGTCCAACTCTCGCCGCAATTCGCCCTACGCCAACGCAGGCATCGTTGCGCAGGTAAACCTTGCCGACTATGCCGACGGGTACGAAAAGTTTGGGGCGCTTGCGGGCTTGCGCTTCCGGCAGGAAGTAGAGCGGGCTATGTTTGCTGCGGGCGGTGCCACGCAAACCGCGCCGGCGCAGCGGCTAACCGATTTTGTGAGCGGCAGGGTGTCGTCGTCGCTCGGCAAAACCTCCTACATACCGGGCGTAACCCCGGCGCCGCTGCACGCGCTTTTACCCGAATTTGTCAGCCGGTCGCTGCGCAGGGCGTTTTTGGAGTTTGGCAAAAAAATGCGCGGCTACCTCACCGCCGAAGCTATGCTGCTGGCTGTCGAATCGCGCACCTCGTCGCCTGTGCGCATACCCCGCGACCCGCATACCATGCAGCACGTCCGGATAGCCAACCTCTACCCCTGCGGCGAAGGCGCAGGCTACGCCGGCGGCATCACCTCCTCTGCTATTGACGGCGCCAGCTGCGCAGAGCGAATAGCTCAGCAGGCATTGTAATTTTTATTTTCATGAAAATGAATGAGATATGAAAAACAGATGAAAAAGATGAAAATATTTTATCCAAAATGTTTGGAGCGAAAGAAGAAATATGCTACCTTTGTCCACCGTTTTCACAGCAACAGTTCAAGCAACGAATACGCAACATTTGGGAGCTTAGCTCAGCTGGTTTAGAGCATCTGCCTTACAAGCAGAGGGTCGGGGGTTCGAACCCCTCAGCTCCCACAAGGAAAGTTCAGCCGCCTGCAAATTTTGCAAGCGGCTGTTTTTTTTGATTTGCACACAAAGTTTGCCCAATTGTAATTTCTCATGCATCGTTTTGTTTACATCATACTGTTGTGCCTCACTGTGCTGTCGGCGGCGGGGCTTGCTTTGTCGTGCCTGTCGGTTTACGTAAGCCCCGAGCGGGTGTGGTTTTTGCCGTTTTTTGGGCTGCTGCTTACGCCGCTGCTGCTGCTCAACCTTGCCTTTTTGCTGCTGTGGATTATCTTTCGCAAGTGGCTGCTGCTGCTTCCGCTGGCGGTTATACTCGCCAGCCTTGGCTTTGTGCGGACGCTGGTGAACCTGCCGGCGAGCAAAAAAAGCGCACCTGCTCAATCGAAACTCACCCAATTGCAGCTCAAGCTGTTGAGCTACAACGTTAACCTGTTTGGGCTTAAAAATTCTTACAGCGATATTTCCACCTATGCGCAGGTGGCCGGCTTTATAAATCACGAAAAATTTGATGTTGCCTGTATGCAGGAGTTCTACACGCACAGCGAAGTACAGAGCGAGCAGCAGTTTGCCCGCCGGCTGCCGGGCTTGCCCCACTACTACGTGCACTACAGCACAACGCGCCGGAACAGGCGCTTTGGCATTGCCACCTTTAGCCGGTTTCCTGTTGTAAATCAGGGCAGCATTACGTTTCCCAACACCGTCAACGCGGCCATTTTTACCGATATTGCCCTGAACGCGAGCGATACCGTGCGGGTATATAACGTTCACCTGCAATCTGTCAGGTTTGGCGACAGGGAGAGAGACTTGCTGCAGGATGAGCGCTTTTGGTACGACAACAAGAAAGACCACAGCCGCGTTTTGCGTAGCGCTTTGGACAAGCTCAAAAATGCCTTTCTGATACGCGCGCAGCAGGTTGACGCGTTGTCGCGGCACATGCGCCGGTCGCCTTACGCGGTGGTGGTGTGCGGCGACTTCAACGATACCCCCATATCGTACACCTACCACACTATGCGCGGCAACTTTTGCGACGGGTTTATAGAAGCCGGGCGCGGCCTCATGTCCACTTTTGTGAGCATCATACCCTCGTTCCGAATAGACTATATACTTTACAGCAGCCACTTCTGCGCCAGCGCCTGCTACTGCCCCAACCTCACCTGCTCCGACCACTATCCTCTGGTGTGCAGGCTGGCGGTGCGCAGCAAAGACGAATTTTAATTTTTAATTTTATACGCAAATGAAAAAAGGTTTACTGCTATTAGCAACATTGATATTTGTAAACGGCTATTTCCGTTTTACTTACGCCCAAGACCTTGTCGTGGGGACGTACAACATCCGCTATGATAGCGAGGGCGATAAAAAAGCCGGCAACGGATGGGAAAGGCGCTGCCCGCTAATTGCGCAGCAGATACAGTTTAACGATTTTGACATCTTCGGAGCGCAGGAAATGCTCAACAATCAGCTCGAAGACCTTCTCCATAAGCTTCCCGGATACGGATATACCGGCGTGGGGCGGGAAGACGGAAAAGTAGAAGGAGAGTATGTTCCGATATTCTTCAAAAAAGATCGCTTCCGGCTCGTAAAGTCAGGCAACTTCTGGCTCTCCGAAAATACGGATTACCCCAACAGAGGATGGGATGCGGCGCTACCGCGCATTTGCACGTGGGGGCAGCTTAAAGACCTCAAGAAAGAAAAGGATGTATGGTTCTTCAACGTACACTTTGACCATGTCGGCGAGGAAGCCCGGCGGCAGAGCGCTAACCTCATCCTGAATAAAGTAAAAGAGATGTGCGGAAATGACGCTGCCGTCATTCTTACCGGCGATTTCAACGTTGACCAGACGAACGAAAGCTACAAGCTCCTTGCAAGCTCCGGTATTCTTCACGATACATACGAAATAGCCAAGATTCGCTACGCTTTAAACGGAACTTTCAACTCATTCGAAAGCAACCGCGCAACCAATAGCCGCATTGACCATATTTTTATATCGAGCAAGCTTAAGGCCGATCGCTATGGCATACTGACAGACAGCTACCGCAATCCTGTAAACGACAACAAGCTCGATGCCGGCGATTTTCCCAAAGATGTATTTTCCGTAGAAGCCGAAGTGCGCATGCTATCAGATCATTTTCCCGTAAAAGTAACGCTATACTACCACTAATGCCCTACAGGCAATTTGAAATGCACCCTATTATCGAACTATATTTCGACAAAAGAAATTTTATACCTACATTTGCGGCAATATTTTATTTTGTACGGGTATGGAAGCAACATTGTTACGCTTGAACAAGCGCTGGAAGGGCAAAAGTACTCCTCTCTGCATGAACGGGATTTGGTCGAGAACCTGAAAAGGAAAAAGGATTTGCCCCATATTCAAGTGCTTACAGGTATTCGCAGAAGCGGAAAATCGACCATTTTTCGGTTGATGATAAACGATTTGGTTGTTTTGTAAGAAAAATTAGGTAAAAATGAGGTTTTCTGCTGCCCCACATTCTATCTGTACCCTAACTACCTAGCTGCAAGCTATTTTCATAGCACCTCAAAAAAAGATTTAGCCAGAAATAATGCCACTTGTCCGTGCGCTATCGCGCACGGCTATAAAACGCACAAGCGCTCCGCGCCTGTGTGCGACAATTTGAAATGCACCCGCTGCAATGTGAAGCTTTTGGGTTTTAGGCGACAAATTCCCGTATCAGCTTTTCGGCTTCGGCAATGGCGCACTCCAGCTTGTCGTTGATGATGGTTTTGTCGAACCTTGCGGAGAACGACAGCTCGTGCTCTGCCTTGGCCACGCGCTCATCAATAACTTCAGGGTCGTCGGTGTTGCGCTGCACCAAGCGGCTGCGCAACTCCTCCACCGAGGGCGGCATGATGAACACCAGCAGCGATTTGTCGCCAAAGATTTTTTTGAGGCTCAACCCGCCATGCACGTCCACATCGAAAAGCACGTGCTTGCCGCTGCTCCAAATCCGCTCCGGCTCGGACTTTAGCGTACCGTAGCGCTTGCCCGGGTACACCTCCTCCCACTCAATAAACTCGCCGTTGCCTACGCGGGCTTTGAACTCTTCGGGCGGCATGAAGTAGTAGTCCTTGCCGTTTACCTCGCCCGCGCGCGGGGCGCGGCTTGTTGCCGAAATGGAAAACTCCAGCTCCGGCATTGAGCTGAGCAAGCGCTGCACTATCGTAGTTTTTCCTGACCCCGAAGGAGCGGAAAAGATGATGATTTTTCCTGACATGGTAAAAAAAAATTAGAGAATCGGAGGCCAAGAGGCAGCCTTCTTTACAGTACGTTCAGCAGCTGCTCCTTGATTTTTTCCAGCTCGTCTTTCATGCAAACAACCACACGCTGCATGTTGCTATCGTTGGCTTTGCTTCCCAGCGTGTTGATTTCGCGCCCCATTTCCTGCGCAATAAATCCCAGCTTGCGGCCGGCTCCGGGCTCGCTTGCCGTCTGCACAAAGTAGCTGCAGTGGCTGTGCAGGCGCGTTTTTTCTTCGGTTACGTCAAGCTTTTCGAGGTAGTAGATGAGCTCCTGCTCAAAGCGGTTAGCATCCACAGCCGCCGCGCCAACCGCCTCGTCCAGCGCTTGCCGCAGGCGCACCTTGACGGACGCAATGCGCTCCGCTTCAAACGGCTCTACCTGCGTAAGCAGCTCGCCAATGAGGGCAACGCGCTGCAAAATATCGGCCATGATTGTAGCGCCTTCCTGCTCGCGAAACAGCGCCAGCTGCTGCACGGCGCTGTCCACGCAGCCCAGCACGCACGTAGCCTCCTCCTCGGCAACCTCCGACTTGGCGCTTGCTATCACCTCGGGTAACTTCAGAATGGCCTCCACGGGGACGGCGCTCTCGCCCACCGTGGACAGGAGTTCCTTCAGGTAGCCGTAGTACGATTTGAACAGCTCGGCGTTGATGGCCGCAGCAGGTAGCGCTTCGGAGCTTTCGACGGTAATAAACGCTTCAACCTTGCCGCGCTGCAGGAGAGCAAGCCGCCTGCGTATTTCCGGCTCCAGCTCGCGGTACGCCAAAGGCGCTCTGATGATAGCGTCAAGCTGCTTGCTGTTGACGGAGCGCAGCTCCACCGTGATTTTTTTCTCGCTGCATAAGGCTTCGGCTTTACCGTAGCCGGTCATGGATTGTGGCATTTGCTATACTTTTGTACATTTTGAGAGCAATGCAAAGGTAAATTTTTTTTCGCGTATATGCAAAATTGTCGCCTGCTTTATGAGATGTGAGGCGAAACCTTTTGTAGCAGCGGATTGAGAAATTTTTATTACGCATTTTAAAAAGTTTAACGGTTATTAATTTGCTCGTATTAGAAAAATATACACCTTTGTTTTTTTTTGATTTTGTATGTTTTTATTAATTATTTCTGAAAAAAATACGCTGATAATATGTTCCATGTAGTTGCTGTAAATAAAGCGCCATTTCTGACTGCCGCGGCTCATAAGCTGTGGCTTGGATGCGTGGGTGCACTATATGGTAAAGTAAGGGCGTACACACACACACACACACACACACACACACACACACACACACACACACACACACACACACACACACACACACACACACACACACACACACACACACACACACACACACACACACAC
>JAISGH010000086.1 GCA_031263185.1 Prevotellaceae bacterium
CGTACCTGACGGCACGAAAAACCAATCATACAGCTATCTATTTCTACCAACATTTTGTGCCTAACGGCACAAAAATAGAACGAAAATATTTTTATGTGAATATCACATTCTTGACACCCCACCCTACGGGATTTTTAAAGCGACAATTTGAAATACACCCATTTTTATCTCACGCGCTTGGAAAACCCGAGTTTTTCATGTACTTTTGCCCACTTAAAAATTTTACAAACAAAAAAAGAACATGGAAAACCAACAGGCAGAGCCATCATTTGATTTTAGCGACCTTGGGCTGAGCGAAGCAACGCTCGACGCAATTCGCGCCAAGGGGTTTGAAACCCCCAGCCCCATCCAGCGGCTAGCCATACCTGTGCTGCTACAAAGCAGCAAGGACATCATTGCACAGGCGCAAACCGGCACGGGCAAAACAGCCGCGTTTGGCTTGCCTATCATAGACCAGCTTGTACCGGACGGAAGCGTGCAGGCGCTCGTGCTGGCGCCTACCCGCGAGCTGGCGCTACAGGTAAGCGACGAAATAATTTCGTTCAAGAACACCCGCCCCTTGAGCGTGGCTACCATCTACGGCGGCGCCTCCATCAGCGAGCAGCTGCGCCGGCTAAAGAAGGGCGTGGATATTGTGGTGGGTACGCCCGGCCGCATCATTGACCACATCTCGCGCGGTAGCCTCAACCTGGGCGGCATCCGCTGGTTTATCCTCGACGAGGCCGACGAAATGCTCAACATGGGCTTTATTGAAGATATTGAAGAAATCTTTAAGCAAACGCCCGACAACCGCCGCGTAATGCTCTTCTCGGCAACAATACCCGACCACATCGCCAAGCTGTCGAAAAAGTATATGCGCGACGTTGAGCATATCAGGGTGGAGGCAAAGCAGCTCACCACCGACCTCACCGACCAAATTTACTTTGAGGTGAAGCAGGGAGACCGCTTTGACGCGCTCACCCGAATCATTGACGTGGAGCCGGAGTTCTACGGGCTGGTATTTTGCCGCACAAAGGTAACCACCGACGAGGTGGTGAGCAAGCTCCTTGAGCGCGGCTACGAGGCCGACGGCCTGCACGGTGACCTGACGCAGATAGCGCGCGAAAAAATTCTGTGGCGATTTCGCAACAAGCTCATCAACGTACTTGTGGCAACCGATGTGGCGGCGCGCGGCATTGATATTGTTGACCTTACGCACGTCATCAACTACTCGCTCCCGCAGGACTTTGACGCCTACGTGCACCGCATTGGCCGCACAGGCCGCGCCGGAAAAGAGGGAACGGCCATCACGTTCATCTCGCCCAACGAGTACCGCCAGCTCATGCAGATGCAGAAAGTTATTAAAACCCAAATTCGCAAGGAAACGCTGCCCAACGCCGCCGATGTGGTGGCGGTGAAGCAAAACCGCATTAAGAGCGAGCTGGCCGAAATCATTGAGCTCAACACCTACAGCGACTACCTGCCGCTGGCGCAGGAAATCATTGCCGAGTATGGCGACGAAGTGGCGCTTGCTGCGCTCATCAGGCTTGCGTTTAAGAATGAGCTGGACGTGAAAAACTACGCCGAAATCCGCACCTTCTCCGTTGATAAGCGCGGAACGGCAAGGCTGTTCATCTCGCTGGGTAAGCTCGACGGCATGACGCCAAAAGAGCTGGTAATATTCCTCAAAAAGCACACCAAGCTTACCGACAGCAAAATTGACGACGTAAAAGTAATGGACGCTTTTTCGTTTGCCACCGTCCCCTTTGAGGATGCCGAAGATGCCTTGCGGTCGCTCAACGCGCTGCGCGGAAAGGGCGACAAGCCGCTGGCCGAAATATCAAAGAAAGAGCGCGGAGAACGTGGAGAACGTGGAGAACGCGGAGGTCGTGGAGAGCGCAAAGACCGTAGCGGTGACGATTTTTCAGCAAAGCACAGAAGTAGGCGAAGAAGCTGAAATTTTTAACTTCCTTGTCGTACACAGGCGCGTAGCGCCTAATGGCAGGTGCTTTTCTTGAAGCATCAATTGGGCACACATAGGAAACAGATTGTGATGACACAGATTTAAAAGATAAGCACAGATAGGGATTTATCTGTGCTTATCTTTTAAATCTGTGTCATTTGTGTGCTAAAGTATGCGCCAATGGACACTTTGGGTTGGTTTTATTCGCCTAAAATCAAAATCTCCACCCTCCGATTTACCTTCCGGTTCTTTTCGTTGGCGTTGGGGAGGAGAGGCAGCCGGCTGCCCTCGCCCAAGACGCTGATGCGGATCTCGTCTACGCCCTGCTGCGCGAAGCGCGTGTAGCCCAGCCCCGCATCGCCCCCAAAGCCGAGCTCGCGCTGCCCGTGAGGGAGGCTGTAGAGCAGCGTGGACTGCCCGCCGCATTTTACAAGGCTGCCGTTGGGCGCTTAATAGAGGAGTATATCCGTACGGAATCCGGCAAGCTATCGGATAGCAATAATAAAGCGTCACATCTCGTCGGACATCATAGAATCGCTGTTTGGCAGCTACAAGGAGCGAAAATCGCCCAACGCCATGAATGGGGTCACGAAACAAATATTTTTCTTGCCGCTTCTGACACAAATGAAAAGCGAAATGGAGGCTGATAGCGGACGTTTTAAGCAGTATTTGGAGCATGTTTTTCTGAAAGATTTGGACACTTGGAAGAGCAATCATCTAACTGAAAATAGAACAGTTAAACGAAGAAAATTGCTGTCTGTTTAGAAGACTTTTTTTGCTCCTTTTGCACACCCTACCCGTACCTCATTTGGAGAGTTTTTTTGTGCGCTTGCCCTGATATTTGTTGCGAATGCGGCGCAAAAGTCGGGAAAAATTGCTACTTTTACGCTCTAAATTTTTGTATAATGCAAGCAGTCAAGCGAACTCTCATAAAATTCAATATGCTCACTATAAGCATATTAGTTTTTTTTGGAGGTGAAGTTCAGGGGCAAATTTTTGCTTCGCGCCGTAGCGATTTGCCCGGTAAGGAAAGCGCTGTGGAGCAGCACTACATGCAGCAAAGCGTACGTACGCCGACGCTGCCAAGTACGCTCTCCTTTGCGGGCGAAAAAATTCCGCTCGAGAACTTCGATACGCGCGAAAGCCTTGAGCGTGAGCTCATGGTAAACATGTTCTGGCACTCGCAAACCATCTTTATTATCAAGCACACCAGCCGGTTTTTCCCCACCATTGAGGCCATTCTGAAGAAAAACAAAATCCCCGACGACTTCAAGTACCTGTGCGTTGCCGAGAGCGGCCTGCAGCAGGTGGTATCGTCGGCAAAGGCGGTGGGCTTTTGGCAGCTGATGCCCGCCACCGGAAAGGAGCTGGGGCTGGAAATCAACGACGAGGTGGACGAGCGCTACCACATCGAAAAGTCAACGAAGGCGGCCTGCCGATACCTGCAAAAATCGTACGACCTGTTTGGCAGCTGGACGCTGGCAGCGGCCTCGTACAACATGGGGGCGAGAGGGCTTACGCAGCAAATAGAGCGGCAAAAGTCAATTTCGTACCACGACCTGCGGCTGAACGACGAAACATCCCGCTACCTTTTTCGTATCCTGGCGCTCAAGCTCATCATCTCCGACCCGCAAAAGTACGGATTTTACATCCCCCTCAACGAAATGTATCCGCCCTACCGCTACAAAGAGGTAGCGGTGAGCACGCCTGTCCCCAGCTGGGCAGACTTTGCCATACGGCACAACACCAACTACAAAATCCTGAAGCTGCTGAATACATGGCTGCGCGACGTGTCGCTAGCTAACAGGAATAACCGTACCTACTACATCAAAATACCGGAAGCCGGATTCAGGGAAAATGCGTATAACAGCAACAAAAGCAATAGCTACACCAATGGAGGAAACCAAAATTGAAGTCATCGGGGCGCGCGTCCACAACCTCAAAAACGTGAGCGTCACCATCCCGCGCAACGCCCTTACAGTCATTACCGGCCTAAGCGGCAGCGGCAAATCGTCGCTGGCGTTCGACACCATCTACGCCGAGGGGCAGCGCCGCTACATGGAAACGCTCTCGTCGTACGCACGGCAGTTTCTGGGCAACATGGAGCGCCCCAACGTGGAGCAAATTACCGGCCTAAGCCCCGTAATTTCGATTGAGCAAAAAACAACCTCCAGAAACCCCCGCTCAACGGTGGGCACCACCACCGAAATTTACGACTTTCTCCGCCTGCTCTTTGCCCGCGCCGCCATAGCTTACTCCAAAAATACCGGCGAGCAAATGGTGCGCTACACCGACGAGCAGATTGTAGATTTGATAATCGAAAAGTTTGCCGGGCAAAAGCTGCTGGCGCTGGCCCCCATCGTCAAGGGGCGCAAGGGGCACTACAAAGAGCTGTTTGAGCAGCTGGGGCGCAAGGGATACCTTACCGTTCGCGTGGACGGCGAAGTGCGCGAAATACGCCCGATGATGAAGCTCGACCGCTACAAGGCGCACTTTGTAGAGCTGGTGGTGGACAAGGTAGTTCCCAGCGCCAACCCCAAAGACCGCAAGCGCCTGCGCAACGCCATTACCGGCGCCATGCAGCAGGGCAACGGCACCATGATAGCCATGAACGCCGAAACGCACGAAGCGCGCTTCTACAGCCGCTACCTCATGTGCCCCACCACCGGCATTGCCTACAACGAGCCGGCGCCGCACTCGTTTTCGTTCAACTCGCCGCAGGGCGCCTGCCCCCGCTGCAACGGGCTGGGCGTTGTGGCCGAAGCCGACGTGGACAAAATTATCCCCGACCGAAAAAAAAGCATCCGCAGCGGCGGCATAGCGCCGCTGGGGGCGGAGAAGAATAACCTCCTCTTTCTGCAGGTAGAAGCTATCGCGAAAAAGTTTGGCTTTTCGCTCAGCGACCCCATCGAAGCTATACCGGCCGAAGGGCTGGAGGCCGTGCTGTACGGTACGCAGGAAGGCTTTCGCGTGGACGGCAGCAAAATCGGCGCGGCGTCGAACTACTACCTCAACTTTGAGGGCGTCATCAGCATCATTGCCAACCGCCACGAGCAGGAGGAAGAGCAGCCCCACAGCTGGGCAAACAGGTACATATCGCACAAAACCTGCCCCGTATGCCACGGGTCGCGCCTCAAGGAGGACGCGCTGTTCTTCAAAATAGCCGACAAGAATATCGCCGAGCTCTCGGACATGGACATCGAAACGCTGGCGGCGTGGTTTGCCGCGCTGGAGCCGAAGCTGACGAGCAAGCAGCGCGCCATAGCGTCCGAAATCGTAAAGGAAATCAACAGCCGCCTGTCGTTCATGATAGACGTAGGGCTGAGCTACCTCTCGCTCAACCGCGGCAGCGTAACGCTGTCGGGCGGCGAAAGCCAGCGCATACGCTTGGCCACGCAGATAGGCTCAAAGCTGGTAAACGTGCTCTACATCCTCGACGAGCCGAGCATTGGGCTGCACCAGCGCGACAACATTCGCCTCATCGAGTCGCTCAAGAAGCTGCGCGACGAGGGAAACTCCATCATCGTAGTGGAGCACGACGAGGAAATGATGCGCGCCGCCGACTGGGTGGTGGACGTAGGGCCGGGCGCCGGTACGCGCGGCGGAAAAATTGTTTTTCAGGGAAAAATAGGAGCCGCAACGCCCGGCAACGCCGACAAGAGCAGCGAAGCGCTACCCTCGCTCACGCTGCAATACCTGCGCGGCGAAAAAAAAATACCCGTCCCGACGGCGCGCCGCAAGGGCTCGGGAAAGTCCATCGTGCTAAAGGGAGCTACCGGCAACAACCTCAAAAACGTTACGCTGGAGCTGCCGCTGGGGCTGTTTGTCTGCGTTACGGGCGTGTCGGGAAGCGGAAAGTCAACGCTCATCAACGAAACGCTGCACCCCATTCTGAGCCGGCTCTTTTACCGCTCGCTGCAAAGCCCGCTGCCGTACAGGGAGATTACGGGAGTAGGGTACGTTGACAAGGTGGTAAAAGTTGACCAGTCGCCCATAGGCCGTACGCCCCGCTCCAACCCGGCCACCTACACCAACGTCTTTTCCGAAATCAGGAAGCTGTTTGAGGCTACCCCCGACGCCAAAATTCGCGGCTACAAGGCCGGACGCTTCTCCTTCAACGTCAAGGGCGGGCGGTGCGAAGAGTGCCGCGGCGCCGGCGTGCAGGCCATCGAAATGAATTTTTTGCCCGACGTGTACGTAACCTGCAAGGCCTGCAACGGCAAGCGCTACAACCGCGAAACGCTGGCCGTGCGCTACAAGGGAAAAAACATCAGCGATGTGCTGGAGATGACCGTCAACCAGGCGGTTCCTTTCTTCGAGAATATTCCCGCCATCTTCCGCAACCTGAAGGCAATGCAGAACGTAGGTCTGGGCTACGTTGCGCTGGGGCAGCCCGGCACTACCCTTTCGGGGGGCGAAAGCCAGCGCGTGAAGCTGGCCGCCGAGCTGGCAAAGCGCGACACCGGAAGCACCCTCTACATCCTCGACGAGCCTACCACCGGCCTGCACTTTGAGGATGTGCGCGTGCTGCTGGAGGTGCTAAGCCAGCTGGTTGACTGCGGCAACACCGTTGTGGTCATCGAGCACAACATGGACGTAATAAAAGTTGCCGACCACATTATCGACCTCGGCCCCGAAGGCGGAGCGAGCGGAGGAAAAATCCTGTGCGCCGGAACGCCCGAGGAAATCTGCAAAAACAAAAAAAGCTACACAGCCCAGCACCTGGCAAAGATAATCGGAAAGCCGAGCTGAAATCTGCGGCGCAGGAGCAACGGTTATAATAGAAAACGTTGGAAATATGAACTTCAAACATTTGCAAATGAACATAAGATTGAAATTTTTGTCTGTCATTTTCCGCCCGGAACAAGCAAATGGAATAGGATAGAACATCGGTTATTTTCCTTTATATCAATGAATTGGAAAGGACAGCCATTAGCTGATTATGAGACCGTTGTCAGTTTAATTGCAGCTACAAAAACAGAAAAAGGACTTACGGTAACAAGCCAGCTTGACGAGCAAATTTATAAAAAAGGAATACAAATTACAGAAGAACAAATGAATGGTTTAAATCTCAAAAAAAATCAGTTTCACGGTGAGTGGAATTACTCAATAAAAAAACAAAAACGTATTACTTAATTTCGGACAATACCTTACCACCCAAATACCGGCATTTATCCATATTACGGAAGCCTCCGTTAATGACATGAACGCAATGGATGTCATTCCCTATCAGCAGGAGGCTTACTATGTATTTGATCGAGGCTACATCGGCTACGCACGGCTTTACCGGATAGCGCTGCATGAAGCCTTTTTCGTAGCACGGGCAAAGCCTAACTTAAAGTTCAAGCGAATGTATTCTCGCAAAGTGGATAAATCAGCCGGCGTTTTATGCGACCAAAGCGGTAAGCTTTCCGGCATCCGGACAGCCAAGCTGTACCCTGAAAAAATTCGGCGTGTCAAATATTACGACGCAGAAACAAAGCGGACATTCGTGTACCTAACCAACTGTATGGAGCTGGCAGCTTCGCAAATTGCGCTGCGGTACAAAAATCGGATGGTGTCCTATTGCGATTGAGATTTTTTTATTACCTTTGGGGCAAAAAATGGTATCCATTGATGATTATTTTTGCCCCAATGAAGATTGTAAATGTTATGGTCTTCGCGGTCAGGGG
>JAISGH010000236.1 GCA_031263185.1 Prevotellaceae bacterium
GAAAAACCGATCATACAGCTATCTATTTCTACCAACATTTTGTGCCTAACGGCACAAAAATAGAACGAAAATATTTTTATGTGAATATCACATTCTTGACACCCCACCCGTAGGGATGCATCCCTACGGGATGCCGACAACCACCGGAACGTTGCCTTTTCTACCGAGCGATTCATTCCTACGGAATGAGCAAAAGCGACAATTTGAAATACACCAAAATAAATTACACATCTGTCCCCTCCTTCCCAAACACTTTCATCGCAATCCACGCGCACGCCTCTGCATCGGCCAGCGCGTGGTGGTGGTTTTTCAGGTCATATCCGCAGCGCGCCGCCACTGTTTGTAGCTGATGGTTGGGCAGCTCTTTTCCAAAAATCCGTCGCGAGGCGCGGCAGGTGCAGTGAAATGCATAATCGGGATAATCCATTTGATATACGCGGTGAACCGCCCGCAGGCAACCCTCGTCGAACGGGCTGTTGTGCGCTGCCAACGGTAAGCCGACAATTTTCGGCGCGATTTCCGCCCACACGTGAGGAAAGACCGGTGCGCTTTGGGTGTCTTCGGCTATCAGCCCATGAACTCGCGTGTTCCAGTACGAATACCACTCCGGCTCGGGGCGGATAAGGCGGTAAATCTTTTCGGCGACTTGCCCGCCCCGAACAATCACCACGCCCACGCTGCATACGCTCGATGGATTGTAGTTGGCGGTTTCAAAATCTATGGCGGCAAAGTTTTTCATTAGAGATTACGTCAAATTATTTTCGTATTGGAACGGGTTACGTTTCACCCTGAAATTATGTAGAGCGGCGCACCTTATTTTGCGCTTTCTGCTCGTGGGTCAACTCTTTTCCTTTTGGCTTTTTCATGGGCTGGATAATCGTTACGCCATCAGAGCGATAGCCCTGATAGCCTGTATCCTGCGCCAGCGTAAAGCCTGAGGGGGTATGGTAGTGCGCATCCGCTATTTTTTTTGTCGTGCACCTGCCCGCTAACCGTTGGGCTGACGTATCGAAGCTGCCGTGTTCTCCACAACAAATTCTTTCAAAATGTTTCCCGCGGATTTTACGCAAAAATCCAACTTCTCTTTACGAATGTCTACTCCGATTACAAACTTTTTCATACCTTTGTCTTTTGAAAACCAAAGAGAAAAAAAGGGGACTTGAAATATATCTAAGCACCTTAACAACATTACGTTAACTTCTTATTTAGGTTGCTATTTCAAGAAAGCCAAGTCAGCTCTTAACAGGTCAATAAGTTTTACTTTTGCGGTTACTTAGTAATGACGAATAAACAAGATATAGCAGCTAAAAATGTCATCCCGTAGAGACCTCACCCCCGGCCCCTCTCCAAAGGAGAGGGGAGGCGGACGCCGAATATCGTGTCCCTCTCCCCTCTCCTTTGGAGAGGGGCCGGGGGTGAGGTCTCTACAGCTTTTATATCCGTTATATGTTATTTATTTTTCATCCCTTAAATTGCTGATTTGGCCCCTTTCTCTTTTATTTTGGGGTGAATACTATTATTTTTTTTCGCAAATTTACTACTTTTTTAGACACTGCAAATCTAAGGCGCGGTTATGAACTGAGCGAAGCGAACTCGCGAACACCTTAAAAAGCACAACGTGAGCAAAATTCAACCTTTCAGATTGTTACGGCTTATCCTAATGGCATTGGGAGGGAGGGTAGAACTTAAAAGTAAAAAAATTTCTTCTAAGCTACTGATTAAGATTTTTGCAAACAAAACCCGCTGAATATTACTATAATATATTAAATATCAGAGTGCTATAAATTTATCATGTGCTAAAAACTTCATTATTACTAAAAAAACAGCTATGAAAAAATCAGCCCTTACGCTATCATTGTTGCTCAACATCGTGTGCGCACACGCTCAGCAGCCAACGGAAACAACTGTAAAATACCTGTCGGGCAAAGGCTCCGACGACGCTGTGGAGTGGGAGTTTTTTTGCACCGACGGCCGCAACAGCAACCGATGGACAACCATAAAAGTCCCCTCGTGCTGGGAGCAGGAGGGCTTTGGCGGGTATACCTACGGCGTGAACTTTTACGGGAAAAAAGCTGCGCCGGGTATCACCACCGAGCAAGGCCGGTACAGGCATAAGTTCGCCATTCCCGCCGAATGGCAGGGTAAAAAGGTGCGCCTCGTTTTTGACGGCGTAATGACCGACGCCGAGGTGCGCGTTAACGAGCAAAAGGCCGGCGCAGCGCATCAGGGCGGATTTTACCGCTTCTCGTACGATATTACCGGCCTGGTGCGCGTGGGCGGCGATAACCTGCTTGAGGTAACCGTGAGCAAGGAGTCGGCCAACGAGAGCGTAAACCTTGCCGAGCGCCGCGCCGACTACTGGAACTTCGGCGGCATTTTTCGCCCCGTATTCCTTGAGGCGCTACCCTCGAAGTGCATTGGCCGCGTAGCCATAGACGCTAAAGCCGACGGCAGCTTTGCAGCCGAGCTGTACTTGGACGCGGCGGCCGAAAAAGGATTGAGCGTTACCGCGCAAATAACCGACCTTGCAGGCGCTGCCGTTGGCCTGCCGGCAACGGCGAAAATCCCCAAGGGCGGCGACAAGGCTACCCTAACGCTGAAGCTGAGCAGCCCGAAGCTGTGGACAGCCGAAACGCCCAACCTGTACAGGGTAACGTTTGCGCTCAGGGAGGGCGACGTTGTGCACCATACGCTCACCGAGCGATTTGGCTTTCGTACGCTTGAGGTGCGCGAGGGCGACGGAATTTACCTCAACGGTCAGAGGATAATGCTGCGCGGCGTAAACCGGCACAGCTTTTGGCCGGAAACAGGGCGGACGCTCAACCGCGCGCTCAACTACGCCGACGCAGCGCTTATTAAGGAAATGAACATGAACGCCGTGCGCATGTCGCACTACCCGCCCGACCCCGACTTTCTCGACGCCTGCGACGAAATGGGTTTGTACGTGCTCAACGAGCTGGGCGGCTGGCACGGCAAGTACGACGAGGGCGTTGGGCGCAAGCTGGCGGGCGAGCTGGTGCGCCGCGACGTAAACCATCCAAGCATCCTGTTTTGGGATAACGGAAACGAGGGCGGCTGGAACGCTGCGCTCGACGGCGAGTTTGCCAAGTGGGACTTGCAAAAGCGCCCTGTGCTGCACCCGCAGCAGCTGCTGAGCGGCATCGAAACCATGCACTACCGCTCGTACGGCGAAACGCAAGAGTACCTGCGCGGCAGCCACATCTACATGCCCACCGAATTTTTGCACGGGCTGTACGACGGAGGGCATGGTGCCGGCCTGTACGACTACTGGAAAATGATGCGCAGGCACCCGCGCTGCGCCGGAGGTTTCCTGTGGGCGTACGCCGACGAGGGCGTTGTGCGCACCGACCAAAACGGACGCATTGACAACGACGGCAACCACGGCGCCGACGGCATTGTTGGCCCGCACCACGAAAAGGAGGGCAGCTTTTACGCTATTCGCCACGTATGGTCGCCGGTGCAGGTAGCAAACAGCAGAATCTCCGAAAGCTTCAACGGGTTGCTGAAAATAGAAAATCTTTACGACTTTACCAACTTCAACCAATGTAAGGTGAAGTGGGAGCTGGCTATGTTCCCAAAACCTCACGCGGGGGAGGTTGGGCATAAGGTTATATCCGAAGGCGAAATGCAGGGGACGGACATCCCGCCGCACACCACCGGCCCGTTCACGCTAACGCTGCCCGGCAGCTGGCGTGAGGCGGATGTGCTCTACATTACGGTAAAAAATCCGCAGGGCGAAAGCCTGTGGACGTGGTCGTACTCGTGGAAAAAAAGCGCAGCGTACTTTGCCAGCTCATCCGGCGCGGATGTAAAAGCGCCCGCCAAAGGCAAGGAAAAGCTGCCCGCCATAAAGGATGGCCGGGAAAAAATAGCTGTTACCGCAGGATTGCTGGAGTTCGTTTTCGATAAGGCAACCGGCGAGCTGTCGGGCGTAAGGCAAGGCGGCAGCGCTGTTTCGATAGGCGGCCTGCGCTTTACCGCCGCCCGCCGCGGCAACCGTACGCTCGACGGGTCGGTGGACACCGAAGCGCCCAAAGGTATGAACCTCGTATATAAAGAGGTGAAAACCGACAGCCGGCTGACGCGCCTGACCGCAAGCATATCGGGCAGCGACGCCCTTGTGGAGGCAACCTACTTTGGCCCGCTGCGCAGGGCGCTGTGGCGCATTTCTCCCGAAGGAGACGTCAGGGTTGAGTACGACTACGAGTACGACGGCGTGGTGGAGCTCATGGGCGTAAAGTTCGACTACCCCGAAGCAAAGATGAAGTCAATGAGGCTGCTGGCAGAAGGTCCGTACCGCGTATGGCAAAACCGCCTGCACGGCGCTACGCTTGACGTGTGGAGCAACGAGTACAACGACCCTGTTCCGGGGGAAACATTTACCTACCCCGAGTTTAAGGGCTACTACAGCGGCTGGCGCTGGGCAGTATTTGAAACGAGCGAGGGCAGCATTACGCTGGGCAACGAGGCATCCGGCAGCTACCTTGGCGTATATACGCCGCGCGACGGCCGCGACGAGCCGCTGTACCAGCTGCCGCAAACAGGCTTGGCAATTCTGGACGTTATTCCTGCTGTGCGCAACAAGGTCAACGCCACCGATTTGGTAGGGCCGTCTTCGCAGGCGCAGCGCGTAACCGGCGTAAAAACGGGAGCTATACACCTTAAAATTAAAGCAACAAAATGAAATTCATCAGCCTTACCGCTGCGCTTTGCGCGCTATCTTTTTCTACATCTTTTTCTACGCCTATGCAAACCGGCAGCGAATTGCGCTACGCAGGCCGGCAGCAAGCTAACCCCGACTACCACCACGGGCAGCTGTCGCCGGCAGTAGGCGTGCACAACATTCAGATTTTTCGCGCCAACCGCCAGCTTCCCGAGCTGGCAGACGGCTTTGGGTGGACGTACAACCACGCGCCCATGATGGCCTACTGGAACGGAAAGCTTTACGTGAGCTACCTCAGCAACCCGCTCAACGAGCACGGGCAGCCGGGGCAAACGCTGCTGCTTTCCTCGCCGGACGGCAGCGCGTGGAGCAAGCCGCTGGTTATTTTCCCCACTTACGAAATACCCGCAGGTACGCCGTACGGCAAAGATAAAATACCGACGTTCCCCGGGCTGAACGCGGTAATGCACCAGCGCATGGGGTTTTACGTGAGCAAGAGCAACCGCTTGCTGCTGCTGGGTTTTTACGGCATTTCATATACGCAAAAGGATAGCCCGTTTGACGAAAACGGCATTGGGCGCGTGGTGCGCGAGTATAGGGCGGACGGCGCGCCGGGCGATATTTACTTCATTCGCTACAGCAAGGGCTGGAGCGAGCAGAATACCCGCTACCCGTTTTACACAAAAAGCAAGGACAAAGCATTTGTCGAAGCCTGCAATGAATTATTAAGCAGCAAGCTGATAACGCAGCAGTGGAGCGACGAAGCCAACGGGGACGACCCTCTTATCAGCCAAAAGGGCGACGGCAAGGCGTTCTGCTTCTACCATTTGCCCGATAACCGGGTGGTAGGCCTGTGGAAGCATGCCCGCTACGCTATCAGCGCAGACGAAGGAAAAACGTGGTCTGAGCCAAAGCTGGCAGCCAACGTGGTGAATTGGAACGCAAAGATATGGGGGCAAAAAACATCCGACAACCGCTACGCTGCGGTGTACAACCCCTCGCTGTACCGCTGGCCCCTGGCGGTGATGACAAGCGACAGCGGCTTGCGCTACGACAACCTCTTGCTGGTGCACGGCGAAATCTCCACGCGCCGGTACGAGGGCGGGCAAAAAAGCTTCGGCCCGCAGTACGTTCGCGGTATCACTGAGGGTAACGGCGCACCTCCCGACGGAAAAATGTGGATTACCTATAGCGTCAACAAGGAGGATATTTGGGTAGCCTCCGTACCGGTCCCTGTAACGGGCAAGGTTGCAGGCGCGGTGAGCGATGTGTTTGCCGACATGAAAGACGGCGAGGAGCTGCTGCAGTGGAACATTTACAGCCCTCTCTGGGCGCCGGTTGGCGTAGCCAAAAATGCTTCGGGCAAAAAAGCGCTGCTGCTGCGCGACAAAGACCGCTACGACTACGCCAAAGCCGAGCGAGTGTTTGCTGCAGGCCAAAAGGTGAAGGTAGATTTCAGCGTTACGCCTGCGCAAAGCGATAACGGCTTGCTTCACGTGGAGCTGCAAGACGCCAAAGGCGCCGTTTGCGTACGGCTGGTGTTCGACGGCGAGGGCAACCTGAAGCTCAAGCCCCGCGCCAAATTCACCAGCCTGATGAAGTACGAGGCAAGCAAGGAGTACAGCATTAGCGTTGACCTCAACACCGATGCCCGCCGCTTTGACATCACGGTGAACGGAAAAACGTGGAAAGGACAGTGGTGCATGGCGCCGGTGGAGTCGGTGGAGCGCATAGCATTTCGCACCGGCGAGCGCCGCTACTACCCCACCATCGACACCGTAGAGGACGACGGCAGCGGCGATATGCCGCGCGCAGGCGAAGCGGTGGAGGAGGCAGCGTTCAGCATCGGAGCGGTGAGCGTAACTTCCAAGTAGCTAATGCGACTTGAGGCCGAAAAGCGATAATTTTACCATGCAAAAAACAAATTGTAACTTTGCAAGCGATATATTTGTGGTGCTATCTATAATTTTGATACTATCTATAATTTGACACTATGGTAACGACAGCGTTGAACAAAGAAACACATAACAAGGTGCGCTTCATGACCTTTATGGTTGCCCAATTTGCCAAAGCGTACAAAATGGACAAAAAAGAGGCGTATTTCTACCTGCGACAATACGGTGGGCTTGACTACCTGAGAGAGCACTGGTGGGCGCTGCATATTCAAAACCCGTTTTGGGTGGAGCGTGAAATGTTTGCTGTTTGCCGCAAAAATGGAGGCCTGCGATGAAAGTTTACCACGGAAGCGATGTGAGGATAGAAATTGAAAAGTACGAATAAGCACAATACTCCCCCCCCCGTTTTTTATTCACACATAAAAATCGTTATAAAACCAAAAATTCTCTTTCCGTGCTTTTATCCAGACGGAAGGAACTTATCTTTGTCCCCTGCATAAGCGCACCTGCAAGTACGCGCTTAGGTAATAATTGAGCTAACTATGCTTTTGCTTTTATCAATATATGGATGTATTTGTGGCATTTCTCTTACATGCC